>CAIYOL010000223.1 GCA_903927855.1 uncultured Planctomycetota bacterium | reverse complement strand
GCTATTGTTGCGTCGATCCGATCGTATCCATTTTGTATGTAGTTTGAGTCACAAAAACTGTGGTCGAAATATATATCACGAATTATCCAGAAACCTAGTTCACGTATGCCATCATAGAAAGCCTTCGGCATTCTCCGGGTTGGGTCATTTTTAATTGGCCCCGGATAAACACGCAGCGCAACAGGGTCTGTGCCACCCTGATATGCACGCAATCTGCGTAAGTCATCTTTTATCCTTTCAGGGTCAATTTTACCATCCCAATCCTGCCCTGGCTTCAAAGGTTCATAACCTATAATATTCAAAAATATGGGTTTGCCGTCACTTTTCTTTACGAATCGGCTGCCCTCTATCCTGAACGGAAAATTTGGCTCACTTGCTGTCCCCACACTTGCCATTATCAAAACACAGATTACCCCGCTCCAGTTTACTCTTTTCATTTTACTCCTCGCTTTTTCAAAAGTAATATCCCTTATTCCTCTTGCTGAATAGCAAGTGCTATCCGCCGACAACAAAATATATTACCCGCAATATGTTGTTTACCATTGTATCCGCAAACACAGAACCCGCAAGCTTCAAAAGTTTCACCCCTTCTTCATTATCAAACAGCACAATATGCCGACAAATCGAGTTTGGCCTCCCTTGAACAATGTCGGATGGGCTATTACCGCATAATTCTCGCGGTCATAAAAAGGCTCCTCGAAACCGTGCAGCCATAACAGCCTCATTTTCCACCTCCCGAATTTACGGCCCATTTCATCTAAGACCTCCACAGGCGTGTCGCTTACCAGATCATACATCAAGGCATAACCGCCCGGTTTAAGCACCCGGTAAACCTCATTCAGTGCCTCAGTCGGATGCTTCCAGTGATGGACTGACCATTGACTTACAACAATATCGAAGTTGTCCCCGGCAAACGGTATCTGGCTTGCATTGCCCTCTTTAATCTCAATCGCATCGGATAACCCCGCCTTGGCCATATTTTCGCGGGCTTTGGCAACCATAGATGGTGATGAGTCAATCCCCACCAGCCGCATCTCCGGCGATTGCTGATGAAGTTTTACCAGCAGTCGCCCCGGCCCTGTCCCCACGTCTAATAGACGCCCCTGTGTGCAGTAATTCAATATGTCTTTGGCCACCATCTCATAATGGCCTTGGAAAATTGCGGTTCCGCTTATCGCGTTATAGAAAAATGAGCCGGGCCACGGTATCCCCTCAGGATGAATATGTTTCAGCAGTCTGCGGCCAAATGAAAGTTTCGCCATACCCCAACAGTCTAACTCTAATCTTTCCGCCTTGTCAATATCCACTCTCTCGGCGCAACACACCTCCTCTACTTGTTAACTCTGCGATTTGTAATCCTCAGCTTTATGTCTGACTATTCTGCCCTCGACCATATAGATAACGTCTTCTGCAATATTTGTTGCATGGTCAGCTATACGTTCCAGGTGCCTCGAAACCGACAGCAAATGGAGTAGACCTCGTGTCCATCGCGGGTGGGCAACTATAGTGGCCTCAACCTGTTTATACATTTTGCGATTGAGAGCATCGACTTCATCATCGGCGGCACAAACCTGATGAGCACGTTTGCAATCCATATCAACAAGTGAGTCAAGACTTTCTGTTACCATCCACTGGGTCTTTTCGGCCATTGCATCAAAATCAAAAGGCACACTAATCGGTTCCTGGCCGGCGAGAAACTCACTTCGCTCGGCGATGTTAACCGCCAAATCGCCGATACGCTCGAGGTCGTTGTTTATTTTCAGTGCGGTAACGATGAATCGAAGGTCAATTGCAACCGGCTGATGCAATGCCAGAATCTTAAGGCACTCCTCCTCCACGTCAATCTCCGTCTGGTCTATATGCACATCATCGTCTATCACGCTCTTAGCAAGGGCGGCATCCCTCTCTCTGACCGATTGAACCGCCAGACACAAACTTTTCTCGACAGCCGCACACAGAGTCAGCAGCTTTGATTTGAGGTTCTCAATTTCCTTTTGCATATGAACTGTCATAGGATTTCCTTTCTATCCGAATCGACCCGTAATGTAATCTTCGGTTCCTTTCTGTTGCGGCTTGGTGAATATCTGTTCAGTTTGCCCCATCTCGATAAGGTGCCCCTCATAGAAAAAAGCCGTCACATCAGACACGCGTGCTGCCTGCTGCATATTATGTGTCACGATGACTATCGTGTAATCATCGCTGAGCTGGTCAATCAAATCTTCGATTTTAGCGGTGGCTTTTGGGTCAAGGGCGGAAGCCGGTTCATCCATCAAAAGTATTTCCGGCTCAATCGCCAATGCCCTTGCGATGCAAAGCCGCTGCTGCTGCCCGCCCGATAAATCCATCGCGCTCACACTCAGCCTGTCCTTCACTTCGTCCCACAAAGCAGCCCGCCGCAGACTTCTTTCCACGATTTCGCTAAGCTGCTTGTGATTTTTGATTCCATGAGTACGAGGTCCGTATGCCACATTATCAAAAAGCGACTTCGGAAATGGATTGGACTTCTGAAAGACCATACCGACTCTTTTACGCAACCTCACGACGTCGGCACTGCTGCCATATATATCCTCGTCGTCTATGAGGACATGCCCCGTAATGCGTGTGCCGTCGATGATGTCATTCATCCGGTTCAGTGCCCGAAGGAACGTGGATTTGCCGCACCCCGAAGGGCCAATCAGGGCGGTTACTCGCTGAGATGGAATATCCATTGTAATATCAAACAGCGCCTGAGTGATGCCGTAATAAAAATCCAGGTTGCTGACGTGTATCTTCGTCTCGCTCAGCCCGTTGTTCTTCCATGTTACCATTTATATTTTTTCCTTACGTGAATCCGCATAATAATCGCCGCCAATCCGACTCCGAGAACTAAAATTAACAGGACAAGAGCCGTTCCGTATGCTTTGGGTAGAACTGCGGCAGTATCAGGGTGCTGTGTTGACAACACGTAGAGATGATATGGCAGTGCCATAACCTGGTCGGACATCGACCTTGGCAGCTTAGGCAGATAAAAAGCAGCAACCGTCAACAATATCGGCGCCGTTTCGCCGGCAACCCGTCCGATTGCAAGAATCAATCCTGTTAACATCCCGCCAACCGAATAAGGCAGGACATTGCTCCATATTGTTTGCCACTTGGTTGCGCCGAGCGCCAAACTGCCTTCCCTCAACGATTGCGGCACAGCTCGTAGCGATTCTTCACTCGATACTATAATGGTGGGCAGTATCATACACGCCAGCGTCGCGCAGCCGGACATTATCGAGCAGCCCCATCCGAGAAATATCACGAATAGTCCCAGCCCAAACAGACCAAATACTATCGATGGGATGCCGGCCAGAGTGGCTATCGCCACTCGGACAGCGTGCGTAAACCTGCCTTGTCGGGCATATTCAGAAAGATATATCGCGGTCGCCACGCCCAACGGAAACGCCACAGCAATACTGCCTGCCACCAGCAAAAAAGTGCCTACAATCGCTGGGAATATCCCGCCCTCGGCCCCGCTTCGACGCGGCATACTAAATAAAAACTCCCAGCTAATCGCCCTTGCTCCGTGCCAGATAATCTCAAAGACAATAAATCCGACCACCAGTACCACAAAGTAAGCGGTCAGCCGCATTAACCAGCACATCGCTTTCTGTGAAAATTTACCTGACATTATCCCATCCTGTATCTGCTGAGCACCTTTTGCGCAGCCACGTTTAGCCCGAACGTAGCCAAAAGCAAAACTACGCCTACGCAAAATAATGCCCTGTAATGGTCGCTGCCGAAGGCCACCTCTCCCATCTCTGCCGCGATAGTGGCTGTCATTGTCCTGACAGAGTCAAAAGGCCAAAATGTTATAATTGCCGCGTTGCCGGTAACCATCATCACCGCCATTGTCTCTCCGATGACCCTGCCTGTCCCCAGCATCACCGCCGCCATTATACCCGGTAGTGCCGCAGGCACAGTTACCCTCCATATCGTTCGCAGCCGGCTAGCGCCCAATGCCAGCGATGCTTCCTTGTAAGACCTCGGCACACTTCTTAGAGAATCCTCCGAAATCGAAGTGACCGTCGGTATCGCCATAAGTGCAAGCAGCACCGCGCCGGAAAATGCCGTCAGTCCGGTCGCCAGACCAAAGCAGCTCTTCACAAACGGCACCAGAACCATCAGGCCGAAGAAACCGATGACAACCGATGGAATACCGGCCAGAACCTCGATAAACGGTTTGAGTATCTCCCTCTCAACAGGCGCTGCCAGTTCCGAAATATACACTGCCGCACCAACCCCGAACGGAATCGTCAGCAGCATCGCCAGTACCGTTACTACAAACGAGCCGGTAACCAGAGGCACAAGGCCGAACGACTCCTTTTGCGGAGAGGTCGGCATCCAGCGCGTGCTGAAAAGCTCCCCCAATCCGGGGTGCTTCGCAAAAGGCACGGCCTCCTTGAAGATAAAGACAAAGATGCATATCACGATTACTATGCTCAATGAAGCCGTCCATTGCAGAAATAATTCAATAATCTTTTCCTTACGGAAATATCTCATTACTTTACCGTCACATAACCCTCTTTTTTCACAATCTCCTGCCCAGCGTCGCTAAGGCAAAAATCAACAAAGGCCTTCACGTCCGCCGTCATCTTACTGTTTAAGTACAGATACAACGGCCTTGAGATAGAATACTGACCGCTGGTTACTGTCTCGTCCGATGGCATAATAGCCGGCGAGTTGGCGTCCGCCTTGACCCCGATAATCTTCACCTTGTCCTTCGCAGCCAGGGCATACCCGAGTCCGACATAGCCAATCGCGTCTTCATCCGTTGAAACCGACTCAATAATCGCCGATGTCGCAGGCATCAGTTTCGCCTTTGGCGTGTAATCTTTGTTCTTTAAAACATGCTCCTGAAAGAACGCGTATGTCCCCGAGCTTGACTCTCTGGAAAACACAAGAATTTCCTTGTCGTTACCGCCTGCCTGATTCCATTTCGTATACGCCCCCGTGTAAATTTGTGCAAGCTGCTGTATATCAAGCTCTTTTACGGGATTTTTTGGATTTACCACCACGGCGATGCCGTCCCTGGCTACTATAACTTCTTTTGTCTCAATGCCTTTTTCCCTGGCCTGCTGCTTTTCTTTTTCCTTCATGTCTCTCGAAGACGCACAGATTTCGGTTGTGCCGTTTATCAGCGCTGCAATCCCTGTTCCCGAACCGCCGCCTGTCACCGCAACTTCAACATTAGGGTCTTCCTTCATAAATGCCTCGGCCCAGTCGCTGACCAAATGCACCATTGTGTCCGACCCTTTTATGGTGATTGACTTTTTTTCACCGCCGCTGGCAAAGGTACAAAACATCGCGATAAGCAGGCACACCATAGCAATAAATGCAATATCCTCTTCTGCCGATATTTCATTCTCATACGTTCTCATTTTGTATTTCTCCTTAATTAAGCTTTGTTAACTGTTTTTAGAACTTATACTTCATACTTATTTTGCAATACGTTATGTCATGTTTGTCGTTGACCGACTTATCCATCGTTATTTGTTGATAAAGGGCCGGTACAAAAGACAGATTTTTGGTAACCGGAAGTACCGTTGCTATACCAAATGTGGAATATGCCCAATCATGGTCAACGTAATGTGATGGCTTGTTGTTAAAACCATCGTTATATGCCGTCTCCGCTGTCAATTTAAGCGGCTTAGGCAGTTGGGGAATCGTCCAGTTATAAGCAAGCCCAAAACGATGTACAAAGCCGCTGATGGTACAATTATCATAATTTCTGCCGGCAGGATACTCATAATCGGCAATGTAGTACGGTGAAAGATTTTTTATCGGTAAAATATTAGGCCATGAAAATTCAAATATCATATTCTGTGCATCACTTCTTCCGTTGGATATCTTGTAATACTCCTTATATATCCAGTCAACCCTGAATTTTGTCTCGTAAACTTTGTCTTTGAAAAAACTGTTGCCATAATAAACTCCGTAGTTAAATCTCTGTTTAACGACATAACCGCCGCCGAGTGCCGACTGATGGCCTACTGACACGCCAAGGCCTGTATCCCAAAAGTCAACACTGGTTGTTTCAAAGAACGCACCGCGAGGACCGTATGGTGAAAAGCCCTTGCTCATATATCTACTCATGTAAGTAAGGTCGAATGTAACACTCAGCTTCTTTTCCCCCGGGGAGTTACTTTCCGCTGGCCCAGCAAAAGCAGTTGCGCTGAGCACCATGATAATAATTACCGTGATTCCTTTTCTCATCTTTTTCTCCTTCAAATATAGCGATTCTCATATCCTCTACCTCTTAAAGTGTATGACCTCTATGTGAAGTAAATATGAAGGATGTGTGAAAACTTGGTGAAAAAAGAAAATCGCTTCCTAATTCTTCGGAAGCGTCACAAAGACCTTTGTTCCCTTGTTTATTTCGCTTTCGATGCGGATTTCCCCGTTGTGGGCCAGAACTATGTGCTTGGCGATACTCAGTCCCAATCCTGTTCCCCCAAGCTCGCGTGAACGTGCCTTATCGACGCGGTAAAATCTCTCGAACACCCGCTCGATGTCCTCTTTTGGTATGCCGATGCCGTTGTCCTCCACGGTAACAATCACAGAATCGCCGGCCTGGACAAGTTGAACTTTGATTCTGCCTCCCTCTTTCGTATATTTTATCGCGTTATCAACAAGATTTACAAAAACCTGTTCGAGTCTGTCCTTGTCGCCTCTGATGGTAAAATCCCCGCCGGCTGCTTCTACTGATAATTTCTGCTGCTTGACCGCCAGCGAGTGTCCGAACCCCATTGCCACCTCATCAATCAGCCCCTTGATGTCCACCTTCCCCATTTCTATCCCACCGCCCGATTCCAGCTCACTCAAACGCAGCAGGTCGTCTATTATATTGCTGAGCCGCTGGGCGTGCTTTTTTATAATCGCAAGAAACCTCCTCGCGTTGTCGCTGTCGTTAATCGCACCGTCTTCGAGCGTCTCGACGAATCCTCTGATGGATGTCAGCGGCGTCTTCAATTCGTGCGATACATTAGCGACAAAATCGGTTCGCACAGTATCAAGATACTTCAAACGTTCGATTTTCAGCTTAAGTTCGTCCGACATCGCGTTAAGTGACCGGCCAAGCTCTGCAAGCTCATCTTCACCTCTTATGGAGGTCCTCTCGTCGAATTGTCCTTTTGCTATTGCGTCTGCAACTTCTTTCATCTGCCGAATCGGAGTGCTTATTCCTCGCGCCATTACATATGCGATTACCCCTGCAATACAAATTGCCGCGATGACTCCTGCTATTGCGACCCTGTAAAGCTGATGTAATTCAAGCTGAACTTCGGATTCAGGCACAGCTATACGAACAACTCCGACGACCTCCGTGCCGTCAGTAACACGCACGGCTACGTATTTCATAGAATAATTTAGCGTATGACTGAACCGGGTGCTTTCACCTACACCTTTTTCAACTGCTCCAATAAACTCCGCTCTGCCCCCGTGGTTCTCCATAGACTGAGCATCCATCTCGGAATCAGCCAGCACCTTGCCCTGTTTGTCTATTACCGTAATTCTGAGATTAAGTTTTTTGGCAAGTTCCTTCGTTTCGCGTTGAATGTATGTGTTATCTCCCTCAAGCATCGCTTTTCTGAAAATCTCTCCCGCCAGAATAGCATCACTCTGCAATCGCTGCGAAATCTTGGACTCAACGTTACTGCGGAGGCGGATTACAAGGAAAGAGCCTAAAATAATAGCAGTAACAATCGTCAGCAGGACGAACGCAGCGAAGAATTTCCAGATTATCCTGACTCTCATCTATTTGCACCTGAATTTGTACCCAACGCCTCTGACCGTCTCGATACAGTCTTTTGCGCTTCCGAGTTTCCGCCGCAAAGATTTAATGTGAGCATCGACCGTCCTGTCGTAAACCATCGAGCCGTCAACACCGGCGGCGTCAAGTAATTGATTTCTCGAAAACACTACCCCCGGCCGCCGTGCCAGACATTCCAGCAGTCGAAATTCAGTTGCGGTAAGTTCCACTTCCCGCCCCTTCACCAGCACCTTGTGTCCGGCGCTGTCGATAACAATCTGGCCTGTTTTTATCTCTCCAGCCGGTTGTTCCTTGTGCCTTCGCAGGACAGCTTTTATTCTCGCAATCAGCTCTCTCGGGCTGAATGGCTTCGTCACGTAATCATCAGCCCCAAGTTCCAACCCCACCACCTTGTCGGTCTCGCGGGATTTTGCGCTGAGAATAATGATGGGGACACGAGCTGTTGACTGTTGCTGCTTCAGGGCCTTGCAGACCTCGAAGCCGTCTATGGCAGGAAGCATCAAATCAAGTATTATAAGGTCGGGCTTCTCTTTGTCGGCCAGCTTAATCCCTTTTTCACCATCGTAGGCATGAATCGCCGCATATCCCTCCTGCTTAAGGTTATACTCGACCATTTCTACGATATCGCGGTCATCTTCTACTATTAGAATTTTGCCTTTGCCCATTTAATCTTCGCCCTTTGTTTATGCTCATACGTTACTCACCTCGGCAATCTCCGTCAAAGTAAAATTTGTGGCTTAAAAAATCCATGCCTGCCCTGTGAGATGTGTCTTTCACTATCTCACCGGGGTGTTAACTTAGGCAACCTGCGTCCAATTTTTCTTCGTATTTTTTCTTTCGAGTATCCGGCATCTGATATCCGGTATCTAAATTCTCTGATGCTCTAATTCATTTTTTCCTTGACACCTTAGGTTGGGCACACGTATAATCGCGAAGTATAATAACCAGTGCGGTCGGGGGAGAAAAAGACGTCCGTATCACGCCTGATTTCCCCAAGTGCCGTAATAGGTCTTATTATTAGCTGCTCCTGCTGGGAGGCGGGCCTCTACAGGCGGCGATTTGACAAGAAAGGGAGGTTGTCATGAACACTTCACTTCGTTTAAGATTAACTTTGCTGCTGGTCTTTCTATCCCTTGTACCGGTATATCCGCTGCGGGCTGCTGTTATTTACGTTGACGCCGGCGCCACCGGTGCAAACAACGGCTCAAGTTGGACCGATGCCTATAAATACCTTCAGGATGCCCTGACCGCGGCTGGCTCAGGCTCCGAGATTCGGGTTGCTCAGGGCACTTATAAACCTGATGTGGACACCGCTCATCCCGGCGGCACTGGCAGCCGGATCGCGACCTTCCAGCTCAAAAATGGAGTATCAATCTACGGTGGCTTCCCCACAGGCTGCGGAAGCAGAGACCCTAACATTTACGTAACCATCCTCAGTGGTGATATAAGCGGCAACAACAGTTTCCATGTCGTTATCGGCTCAGGAACCGACTCCACCGCTGTCCTCGATGGCTTCACCATAACCCATGGCTATGCCGATGGTTCACCTCCGAATAATCGCGGCGCAGGGATGTATAACTCCTCCGGCAGCCCGACCTTGACCAACTGCATTTTCTACAGCAACGGGGCAAGGGGCTATCAGGAATCCCGCTACGGCGCCTATGGCGGCGGAATGTATAACCAGGGCAGCAGCCCAACTCTGACCAAATGCACTTTCTCACAAAATCCGATATTTAGCCAAATGGCGGACGGCTACGGTGCCGGAATGTATAACGGTGGCGGTAGTAGCCCAATTCTGACCGACTGTATTTTCTCCGGAAACAACGTAACAGGCGACGACGCCGACGGCTATGGCGGTGGAATGTGTAACTCTAACAGCAGCCCGACGCTGACCAACTGCATTTTCTCCGGAAACGAAGCTACGAGCACCATAAATCATGGCTATGGCGGCGGAATGTATAACAACGCCGGCAGCCCGACCCTGACCAACTGCACTTTCTCCGATAACTCGGCAGGCAGCGATTACGGCGGCTGCGGCGGCGGAATATGTAACGTCGGTAGCAGCTCTGATATAACAAACTGCACTTTCTCTGGAAACGTAGCAACAAGCGAGGGTGGTAGTTTAGGTGGCGGAATTTATAACTCTGGCGGAAGCCACACGCTTACCAACTGTACTTTCTCTGGCAACCAGGCAGAAGGCTACACTGGGAGCGGCGCAGGTGGCGGTATGTATAACACGGGCAGCAACCCGAATATAACCAACTGCACTTTCTCCGGTAACGAAGCATGGGGCGACTACGGCGGCTACGGCGGCGGAATATGTGACTACTCTAGCAGCCCGACTCTAACCAACTGCACTTTCTCCGGTAACTCAGCGGACTACGGCGGCGGATTGTATGGCAGCTCGATTGTAACCAACTGTATACTCTGGGGTAATTCTGCTGCACAGATATCGGGGTCTGCAACCGTCAATTTCTCCGACGTTCAGGGTGGTTGGGCAGGTACCGGCAACATCGATGCAGACCCTCGTTTTGGTGATGCCGACGGTCCTGACAATGTATTTGGTACTGCGGACGACAATCTGCGGCTCTGGTTCGGCTCGCCCTGCATTGACGATGGAAACAACAACGCAGTCCCTGTTGGAGTAGTAACAGATTTGGACGGCAATCCTCGGTTCGTAGATGACCCATGCACCGTCGATACGGGCAATGGCACTCCACCCATAGTCGATATGGGTGCCTATGAGTATCAACCTTCGCCGCCTCCTGCTCAGGCGTCTAATCCTAGTCCTGCCAATCTGGCGACCGACGTCAATATATACCCTATCCTTAGCTGGACAGCCGGTGCTGGCGCTGTTTCACACGATGTTTATTTCGGCACCGCAAATCCGCCGCCGTTCCAAATCAATCAGTTAGGTACGACTTATAACCCAGGAGGGTTGCAAACCGGCACAACCTACTATTGGCGTATTGATGAAAAGAACGCCGGCGGCACCGCTATAGGCATAATCTGGATGTTCACAACCACACCTCCAAATTGCATCTTTGTTAACGCCGGCGCCACCGGTGCTAACAACGGCTCAAGCTGGGCTAATGCCTATAAATACCTGCAGAATGCTCTTACTGCGGCTGGCTTAGGATTTGAGATTCGGGTGGCACAGGGCACTTATCGGCCCGATATGGACACCAATCATCCCGCCGGTACCAACGACCGGAACGCGACCTTCCAGCTTAAAAACGGCGTAGCCCTCTACGGCGGCTTCCCAACTGGCGGTGGAAGCCGCGACCCCAACACTTATGTAACATCCCTCAGCGGCGATATAGGTGTTGCGGATAATAACAGCGACAATAGTTACCACGTCGTTACCGGCTCGGGAACCGATTCCACTGCAATCTTAGACGGCTTCACAATTACCAAAGGCCATGCCGGTGATTCCGGCGGCGGAATGTATAACGACTCCGGTAGCCCCACGCTTGCCAACTGCACTTTCATCTGCAACTCGGCAATAAGCGGCGGTACTGTTGGCCGCGGTGGCGGAATATATAACAAATCCAGCAGCACAACAATAACCAACTGTACCTTCAGCGGTAACTCGGCATCCTACGCCGGCGGCGGAATATATAACTCTAACGGCAGCCCCTCTCTGACCAACTGCATTTTCACAGGCAACTCCGCAATAGGCTATAATGGGTCTGGCCTCGGCGGCGGAATGTTCAACATCTCCAGCAGCCCGACCCTAACCAACTGCACTTTCACAGACAACTACACAATAAGCTACAAGGGGACCAAAATCAATGCGACCAGCGACGGCGGCGGAATATATAACTCTGCCGGCAGCCCAACACTGACCGACTGCATTTTCACCGGCAACTCGGCACAGGGCTATGGGGGCTCCGACGCCTCCGGTGGCGGAATATATAACGCAGCTGGCCACCCGACGCTGAACAACTGCATTTTCACCGGCAACTCAGCATACAACTCCTCGTTGACTGGCCGCGGCGGTGGAATGTTTATCGGCGGCTATAGCAGCGGCGGCAGCCAGGTGTTGAACAACTGCACTTTCTCCGGTAACTCAGCGGACTACGGCGGCGGAATATATAGCGATGAAAGCAGACTGAATATAACCAACTGCTCTTTCTCCGGAAACCAGGCAAATGGCGGCCAAGGCGGCGGAATATATAATACTGGCAGCAGCCCGACCGTAACCAACTGCTTACTCTGGGCCAATACCGCTCTAACTGGACCGCAGATATATAATTCTGGAACAAACTCTCCGGTCGTTAGTTTCTCCGATGTTCAGGGCGGCTGGACAGGTACCGGCAACATCAATGCAGACCCTTGTTTTGTAACTGGGCCGGATGGCGATTATTACCTCAGCCAGATAGCATCTGGACAGGCCTTTGACAGTCCTTGCGTGAATGCAGGAAGCGATACGGCGGCGAATTTAGGGATGGATGTATTTACGACGCGGACAGACGGATTATCCGATGTTAGAATCGTCGATATGGGTTATCATTACTCTCATGCTGTTCTTGTCAGGTCGGCGGATATCGATAAGAGTGGGCATGTTGACTTTCTTGATTTTGCGATTTTAGCGGCCGAATGGCTCCAATGCAGCGACCCTTATGATTCAAATTGTACGGAAACGGGATCGTTGGCCGGCGATATTTTTACGGATTATTATGTGAACTCCTATGACCTTGAGTATTTTGTATCCTGCTGGCTGGATTGTTATGTAGCGAATGCCAGGGTGCCTGAACCCGCTGATGGTAAAGTCGATGTAAATCCAGATATAGTTCTCAACTGGTCGGCAGGCGACGGAGCGATATACCACGATGTTTATTTAGGGACGGATGCTGTTGCTGTGGCTAACGCGGGCTATCTGTCTGAAGAATTCAAGGACACGGTTTCAGAGACTAGTTTCAACCCCGGCATCCTGGATGCAGACACCACATACTATTGGCGTATAGATGAGGTCGGCCCGGCATGCACAGCCAAAGGCGCCGTCTGGAGCTTTACGACATGGGTGGAAGTTAACCATAATCTTATCAGTTGGTGGAAGTTTGACGAAGGCAGCGGGACAACAGCTTATGATAGCGAGGGCAGCAACAATGGCACACTGGTCAACGGCCCGATATGGACAACAGGCCAAATCGACGGCGCATTGAGTTTTGATGGGAGTGATGATTATGTGGCTCTTTCAAGTTTTACAGTCAGCACAAATAATGGAACAATT
>CAIYOL010000222.1 GCA_903927855.1 uncultured Planctomycetota bacterium | reverse complement strand
GCCCCCCGCTCGGTGGCGCCCGATGCTACGGTCGTGGTGGTCTCGGCCAGAATACTCATGCCGGCATTCACTTTGTCACCGATTTGGACCCGCACCTCCGCCGCCAGCGGAAAATAGGCTTCGGTCCGGGAGCCGAATCGAATCAGTCCCAGGCGCTGGCCCACTGCCAGGCGCTGGCCCGGCCTGCATGTGCAGACAACACGTCGGGCGATTATACCAGCGATCTGCTTGACCCGAAGGTCAAGATACTGGAGGACGTGGAAAACGACACAACCTTCGCATGGACTGACTACCACATCACCATTGGCATGAATAACAACACCTTCTCGATTTTTGACCCAGCGGGTCTGGTGATGCCGGCTGGTTGGACGGCGGTAGTGAGTGCTGTGTTACCCGGACTGATGCCGAATGGTGGTGGCCCGGGCTATGTCGGGACAATAGACTACTACATTGGCACGGGTGCTCCTGTTGCCATAGGCAATGATGGCACTTTCGGCTTCAAAATATCGTTCTCCGGAAATACGGTATTCTCCACAGAGCAAATTCCGACGCCAGAGCCGACAACGATTGGTTTGTTGGGACTCGGAGCGTTGGCACTTCTAAGGAAGAGAAAATAGTATCTATTTGATTTACTATGTGAAAGGGCTCAGGAAATATCTGAGCCCTTTTTTATTTGCTGCCAAAAACTGCCAGCCAGTATTAGTAAGATATTACCGTTTTAATTTCATACCCGTTAAGTTTTTCCCGGCCGTGCAGTTCTGACAGTTCGATAAGAAAAGATATTGCCACAATTTGTCCGCCTATTTTTTCGATGAGTTTACAAGCGGCCGCCATTGTACCGCCGGTCGCCAGTAAGTCATCAACCATTAAGACCTTCGCACCTTTTTTTATGGCGTCGCAATGCACCTCTAACGTGCCTGTGCCATATTCCAAATCGTAGGTAATGCTTTCGGTTTTGAAGGGGAGTTTACCTTTTTTGCGTATGGGCACATAGCCGACCCCAAGTTTTTTCGCGACCGCTGCTCCGAATATGAAGCCTCTGGCCTCAACGGCGGCAACATACTTAATATCCGCATCTGTAAAGTCAGCGCATAAAGCATCTATTGCTGCTGCAAATGCCTTTGGGTCAGCTAATAAAGGCGTGATATCGCGAAATAAAATTCCCTTTTTCGGCCAATCGGGTATGCTGCGAATGTATCTTTCGAGGTTGATTCCTTTAGGTGCCACTTATCTTCCATCCTTGGTATTGTAGGGACCCCGCTTCTCGGAACCCCTTTATTCTTCGTTCATATAGTCATAAAGCTTGGTAAGAGCACTGCGCTGAATCTGGCGAATTCTTTCTCTCGTCAGGCCTAATTGTTTGCCTATCTGTTTCAGCGTCATCGGCTTACATCCGCCCAGCCCATAATGCGACCTCAAAACATCGGCCTCTCTGGGTTCTATTTCATTGAGCAACCCCAAGACCTTTGTCTGTTCTTCATCTGCAACCAAAGTATCCTCCGGCTTACCAGTATTTTTGTCCTGCAAAGTTTCCTCGATTACTTGATTGTCTTCCGTGCCGTCACTGCCGGAGGTGTCTCTCATAGAGCTAAGGATTTTGACAATGTGGTGTATGATTTTTGCCTTCCGCAGCGGCAGGTGCATTATCTCTGCCATCTCTTCGACACTCAGCGTTCTGCCAAGTCTGTTTTGGAGCTCAGCTGTAGTATGCCGCCAATGATTCATCAGTGCAACCATATAGGTGGGAATATGTACCGGCTGAACATTGGCTAATAATGCGCGCTTGATGCTCTGTTTTATCCACCATGCGGCATAGGTGCTGAAACGGGTTCCATAGTCGGGGTCAAAGTAATCGACAGCTTTTATGAGGCCGAGATTGCCCTCCTCAATCAAGTCTCCAAGGGCCATCCCCCTGCCCACATATCTTTTTGCGATATTGACGACCAGTCGCAAATTGCTTCGCACCAACAGTTCTCTCGCCTGCGGGTCGTTTTCTTCAACGACCAATTTACCTAACGAATGCTCCTGCTCGACTGTCAGCAGCGACGCATCGTCAATCTCTTTCAGATATTCTTTTATAGTGATATCAAATGTTATGGTATACTCCTCCGTCCCACCCCGAAAATCTTTTAACTTCAGCTATAAGGTAGATCTTGCCCATTTTATAGGACGATTGGTTCTTAGACCAAGACGCATCTGTTTTAGGTATCGGTTAAATATACCTACAAGTTTAGCTGGTTAAATATGGCCGGCCGTCAAGCTTTAATTATCGGCCTCCTCCGCTGTATTACTATTGTCGCCGGTCTGCTCAGGTTTATCCGCTTCCTCTTGCGTGTCTGCAACCTGGCTCATATTAATATCAGAAAGAACAGTCTGAACATCCGCCGATGTTGGCTTCTGGACAGATTCGGACGCTTGTTCTTCAGCAGCCCACTGCACTCTTCGTAAACTCAACCCGATTTTACGCGACTCAGTGTCAACTCTCAGGATTTTAACCTCGATTTCTTCGCCCAACTTAACAATATCCTGAGTTTTCTCGATCTTATGGTCGGCAAGTTCGGAAATGTGCAACAGCCCTTCCAAATCGGGTTCAAGTTCAACAAATGCGCCAAAATTGGTAAGCTTTGTCACTGTGCCTTTAATAATTTGCCCCGGAATATACTTCTCAGGAATCGCACGAGTCCACGGGTCTTCGGTCATCTGCTTTATCCCCAGAGATATTCGCCGTTTTTCCTCGTCGACTTCCAGAACAACACATTTTATTTCCTGACCCTTTTGTAAGGTCTCACTGGGATGGCTGTACTTCTTTGTCCAGCTCATATCCGAAATGTGTATCATCCCATCGATACCCTTTTCTATCTCTACGAATGCACCGAAATTAGTCAGGCTGTGTACAACGGCAGTAACAATGGTTCCGGTCGGATATTTTTGCGAAGCAACCGTCCAGGGATTGGTTTCGGTCTGCTTCAGCCCCAGCGAGATTTCCTGTTTCTGCTTGTTAACGCTCAACACAACCACTTCGATTTCATCGCCCAAGTTGAGCATCTCGGAGGGGTGAGTCAGGCGTTTGGTCCAGCTCATCTCGCTAATATGCACTAACCCTTCAATTCCATCTTCAAGCCGGATAAACGCGCCATAATTCATCACATTTACCACTTTTCCCTTTACTCTCACCCCAACTGGATAGCGCTGCTCAACATTTTCCCAAGGACTGGATGTTTTTTGTTTCAGGCCTAAAGAAATCCTCTCATTTTCCTTGTCTACACCGATGACAACGGCCTCGATTTCCTGGTCAAGCTGAACCACCTCGGAGGGATGCGAAATCCTTCCCCAGCTCAAATCAGAGATATGCAGCAGGCCGTCCACGCCGCCCAAATCCACGAACACGCCGAAATCGGCGATGTTTTTCACCACACCTTTTCGCAATTGACCAACTTCGATTTCCGCCAGAACCTTTTCCTTACTGCTCTTGCGTTCTTCTTCAATAAGTTTACGTCTTGATACGACGATGTTTCGGCCTTCAATATCGATTTTGAGAACCTTGCATTTCACTTCCTTGCCGATGAGCCTGCTGATATCGCCGGGTTTTCTGATATCAACCTGCGAAGCCGGCAAAAACACGGGTACGCCAATATCAACAAGCAAGCCACCTTTGATGCGTCTTACAACCCTGCCGCTAACAACATCGCCCTCCTTCTTTGTTTCGACAATTGTCTCCCAGCCCCTGATGCGGTCGGCTTTACGTTTACTCAAGAGAATAAGCCCGCCTTCAGAATCTGTATCTTCAAGGAGAACTTCGATTTCTTTGCCCGGCGATATATCATCGGGACTGTCAAATTCGCTCGCGTCGACAACCCCTTCGCTTTTCAGGCCCACTTCGACAATAACATCATTTCCTATTTGTGATACGATTGTGCCTTTAAGAATAGCCCCCGGCAAACGCGAATCGACCTTTGTCTGCAGAACTTCTTCCAAAAATTCACTTTCTTTATCACTGAACATTTTACTGACCTGCTGGTCAATAACCTCCTGTGACAACCCCAATTTGTTAGCTATGTTTCTATCTACCATAAATTTAAATTCTAAGTTTATTGTTTTCGGCGTCCCCCTTCTGTCCGCGACAGAATACCAAGGGCCGCTGATTCACTTGATTTTTTTCAAATTTTCAACAAATTCTGCTATTATCCATTCAGGCGTCGAGGCGCCTGCTGTAACGCCTGCCACGCGCGGCAAAACCCGATTTTTGCCAAAACATACACTTCTATCAAATTCATTCCAATTTTGCAAGTGAAACGTTCGGCTATTATATTTTTTACAGAGCTCTGCCAGCCGGCGGGTATTAGCACTTTCCAGGCCTCCGAGCACGAACATTATATCGACCTGCTTGCATAATTGCACGGCCGATTCCTGCCTTTTTATGGCTTCCCTGCACAGGGTATTGATTACCTTCAGCTCGCTAAAGCCGTGCCGGCCTATGGCTGCGAGCATTTTGCTGAGGTTTTCCTGGCTTTGGGTGGTCTGGCAAACAATTCCTAACTTGCCGTTAGAGGGGAGCTTATGTAAATCCGACTCGTCGGCGAGGACTACGACGCCGGGGGCCGAGCCCACAACCGCCTGGACTTCAGGGTGATTTTCATCGCCGATAACGACCACTTTGTAACCGGCCCTGTTAAGCTG
>CAIYOL010000221.1 GCA_903927855.1 uncultured Planctomycetota bacterium | reverse complement strand
TCATCGATGATAAGCGTGGGCAGCGGAGCGCCGGCCCTTCTCGCCAGTAAACGTGACAGGGCAATACGAATCGCAAAATTAATCCGGAAGGCCTCGCCGCCGCTGTACATCTCATAATTCCTGGTGCCCAGTTCATCGGAGATTTTTATTTCCAGCGTCTCGGTAACGTCACCCTTCTGAGTCTCTTTTTGCGTTTCAATCTTGACGTGCATCCGGTTATCCGTCATCCTGGACAGCAGGCGGTTGGCTTCAACCTCGATTTCCGGCAGAGCCGTCTCAATCAATAATGCCTGAATACCTTTCTTCCCGAATGCCTCTGCCAGTTCGTGGTAAATACCCGCCTCTTTAACCGTTAAATTAAGTTGTTTCTCTTTCTCTGTTTTTTCTATTTCCCGCCGGGCATAATATTCTAATTTACCCTTAATGCCGCCGATTTTCTCCTGAGCCTGTTTCTGTCCGGTCCCCAGCCGCTTGACTTCGGATTCAGCTTGTAAAAGGTTATTCGAGACCTGAGGCAAATCTATTATTTCTACCGACAGTTCCTGCTTCTTTTGACTATCGGCTTTCAAACCGTCCTGTAATTCGGCCACGGATTTTTCGGAACGGTTGATATCTTCCCTTTCCTGACTGATGAGCTTATCAGCTTCCTCTAATTGCAGTTTGGGCATTTCGTACTTTTGCAGCGTTTCCAGTTCCTGGCGAGCCTGTTCATGCTGCCGGGAGTCATAGTTGATGGCAGTTAATTCGGCAGAAATCTGATTAATGGTCTCCTGCTGAGCAATGGCAAAATCCTTACGCGCCAGCCGCTCCTCGATTTTCTTCAATTCCTCTTTTACGTTTGCCAGTTGGCGGCCGGATTCTTCAGCACGCGTAATCTCCCGCTCCAATGCGCCAAAGCGGCTCTGCACTTGCGCTTTGTCTCTGGCTAACGTTTTTTCTAATTGAGTTATTTCCAGCTCTTTAGTTCTTGACGCCGCTTTCCTCTCGACAATGACGGTAATGATATTTTTCACTGCTTCGGACTTGCTCTGCTTTTCAGCATTGTAATGTGTGGAAATATGTTGCAGCCCGACTATGCCCAGTTCGGTCTGACACACAGGGCATTTTGCGGTATCCGGCTGCGTTAGCAGTAGTCTCAATTTCTCATTGATTTCAGCGATTTCTTTTTCCAGCCGGCTTTTATCCGATTCCAAGCTCCGGATTTGCGTAATGTCTTCTTGATATAACTCTCGCTTGTTCCGTAAAGTCTGTTCTTCCCCCGCGAGCTGTTGTAACTGGAGCTGAGTCTGTTGAGTATCCTCTTTCAGTTTGGGTAGTTCTTGAAAGACTTTCTCCAGTTCGGAGACTTTATTCTGCAACAAAGCGTGTTCTTTGGTCAGACTCTGGCCTTCCCTTTCGACAAACATCTCCAATTCGTGACGTCGTTCATTGAATTTATTTACTAAAGCCAGATTTTTATTCAATGTATCATTTAAGGTTTTAAGTTCAACAAATCGCTTATAGCCATATTCGATTGCTGCGCGCCGGGCAAGCACTGCTTCATGTTCCGTAATACGGGTACGCAACTGCCGGATTTGTTCCTGCCATTGGGTCAATGTCCGGGTGCGTTCGGCCAGATTTTTCTCGAGCTGCCACAGATGGGCTTTTTTGCTCTCCAGCAATTCCTTCTGCTGCCGCAAGGTGTTCAGCATCGACTCCTGTTCTTCAAGAGACTTTTCAATGCTTGCTAACTCGACCTGAGCCTGTTGCAATTCTGCTTCGCAGGCAACCTTTTGTGCTAATTCCCGATTGATATCGGCAAGGGACATTTTAAGTTGGGTTCCTAGCATCTCGCGCTGTCTGACAATATCCTTCGCCTGAGTTTCATAACCATCATAGTAAGCCAGCCCCAGAATATTTACCAGTACCTGCTTGCGTTTCGCCGGGCTGGAAGTGGTGAACTCATCGGCATGACCCTGCCGTAAAAAAGCGCTGTTGGTAAAAGTATTGTAGTCCATATGCAAGACGTCAATTATCTTCTGCTGGGTCTGTGAAATGGAATCGCCGTCTAAAGAACGGAAACCGTTCCCAGTGTTAATCTGAAAATTAAGTGAAGATTGTCCGGAAGCGCCGCGCCGTTTCGGACGGGAATGCTTGCGGATAATGCGATATTTCTCTTTACCGACGGCAAATTCAAACTCGACCTCCATTTCATTTTGATTCTGATGGATGAGGTCGTCGTCATGTTTGGCACGGGTTTGTCCCCACAACGCCCAG
>CAIYOL010000220.1 GCA_903927855.1 uncultured Planctomycetota bacterium | reverse complement strand
GAAATTGGACACTTGGTCAAAACGAACCCAAACGAACCCAATTTGTCAGGATAAAATTTCGAGGGTTTCCGGGTGGAGTCTTTGCAGGCCGACCAACTGGCTTTTGCCCAGCCTGACATCAATTATGACAGAGCCATCGGCATATCGCTCTTCCAGGACCTGCCCGTATGCCCGCAGAAAACTCTGGACTCTGCCGTTTGATTGGCTGCAGCAGACCCGCAGCAGAATTTCTCCGCCCCTGTATTTCACCGAGACGGCTTCGCTCAATTGTTCCAGGCCGAAACCTGTCTTGGCTGATATGCAGACCGCATCAGGAAAAAGTGTCTGGAGCATTTCAACGTCGCCGATTTTTCTGACGGCATCGACTTTATTGAGGACCTTCAAAATCGGCTTTTCCCCGCAGCCGATTTCCGCCAGAACTTTATCCACAGATTCAATCTGCTTGAGCACCTCCGGATTTGCCGCATCGATGACGTGGATAAGCAGGTCGGCGTTGACCGCCTCTTCGAGTGTTGCCTTGAATGATGCGACTAATTGGTGGGGTAAATTTTTCACAAAACCGACCGTGTCGCTTATAAGAACGTCCACGCCTTTGACAGGCGTCCATTTTCTTGTTCGCGTATCGAGGGTCGCAAATAGCCGGTCCTCGACAAGGACATCTGCGTTGGTAAGTGCGTTTATAAGTGTGCTTTTGCCGGCATTGGTATAGCCGACGATGCAGGTTTTGAACATCCCTTTTCGGCCGTCAATCTCACGGATCCTGCGCTCGTCGATGTTATCAAGTTCCCGCTTAAGGTCTATGATTCGCTTGGAAACTATACGCCGGTCGATTTCCAATTGCTGCTCACCCGTCCCTCTGGTTCCTATGGCCCCGACAGCACCGGCGGCAGTCGCTCCGCCCACGCCTGCTACGCTGTCCAAGTGCGACCACATCCCGGCCAATCTCGGGTAGGTATATTCAAGCTGGGCCAGCTCAACCTGAAGCTGGGCCTGTTTGGTTTGTGCTCTGGTGGCGAATATGTCCAGAATCAGCTCGCTGCGGTCGAGGACTTTGATTTGGATAATCTCTTCAAGCTCACGAATCTGGGCCGGCGACAGGTCGTTATCGAATATAACAACATCGGCTTTAAACCGCTTGACCCGCTCGGCAAGCTCGTCGGCTTTGCCTTTACCTATATATGTAGTCGGATTGATTTTCCGGATTTTTTGCTGAAACCTATCTACGACAACCGCGCCGGCACTTTCCGCAAGGGCCGTAAGCTCCATTAAATTATCACCCTCACTGTTAGGATGCAGGACAGCGGCCACTAAAATGGCCCGTTCTTTCCTGACTCTTAGCGTCTCGCGCAATTTTTCCAATTAAATGATGCCTCCAAAGCCACTTTTGCACCTTATTTTAGCATATTTGACCATACATATTACTCAATAATATCATAATACCAAGCAGATTTACTCGCTTTTTGAGCAGGTAATCGCCCCTTTTAGCCCCAAAAAGGCCATTTTTGCATAAAAAACTGCTCATTTACGTTTTTTGACTTGAAAAAAAACAAAATCTAAATTACAGTAACGATTCTTAATTATTTTTGACGAATTAAAAATACGGTGTTTTTTCCTTTTTGTTTGTGGTTTTTCAGGGATTGAAAGGGTCCTTTTAATATGCTCAAAGTCAAGTCGCGTACAGGCGAATCGGTTCAGCAAATGATGAGACGCTTTAAAAAGCTGTGTGAAAAAGAGGGTCTAATCAGGGATATGAAGCGCAATGCTTACTACGAGAAGCCCTCGGAAAAAAATCGCCGGCGTATGCGAAAGGCCCAGCGGACCGCAAGCTTCAATAATGATTACTGACGCTATCTCCCTCCGCAACAGATTACCATCGCAATAATTAATTCCATCGGCTTGCTCAACTTCTATTTTTGCACCGGCCAGAAAACCGTATCGCCTTCATCGCCCCATAACCTGACTTTCCCTTTTTCGTCCCGGTAAACCTTCCCGCCGTCATCTTTGAAATCGAGACCGACACTATAAAGGATAAAATTACCATCCGTTTTTTTATAAACCAAAGGTTTATCACTAAATGGGTCCGAAGGAACTTTTTTAAGGTAGCCAGCAACTACCAGCCCTTCCAGATTCTCCGGACAGTTACCGGTGCTTTGTTTGAATCTTATTACGGCAAGAGTGGTTATCACCGCATCAACCTGCGCTTTCCAACAGTATCCTGCTTTACTTCCCACACCAAAGGTAGGCGTTAACATAGATACAGGCCAGTACCGTGCTTGTTTCAAAGATGACCAGCTACCCAAACCCATTTCAAAATCAACATTCTCTTTATGTGATTGCCACGGGGTTTTTGTCGCATATTTTTCAAAGCTGTCGTAAAACTTTTCAACCTCTCTCATCACTTGGCGCCTGTTTGCGCTTGCAATTGATATCGCCAAGAACTCTCCAAATTTAAGTGCTTCTTCGGCTTCATCGTTACTCTGAACAGAAACCTTGGCTCCATTTATCCTGCCCATGAATTCTTGGACTCGGTCTGGAATCATATAGCCTGTGCCCCTTCCATTATTGGTGTAGCATCTTTGAATAAAATCCAGCACAAAGAATCTTTCGGCCTCGCAATTGATGGTGTAAGTATCCTCATCTATGATTTCCTCGAGCCGCGTCTGGAGGTCTTTTAGCAATCGAGTATCCACATGCTGGTTGTCCAGTATCACAAGAATACTCTGTGTTGAAAGGGCATGAATGGCTATTCCGACCAATTGCTCAATCAAAAAACGTGGGCCTTTAAGATGTCTCCCTGCTCGATAACAGACCAGCAAATCGTCAAAAGCTTCTTTAATATGCCCATCGTATGCCTTCAGTTTTGCCTGCCAAACCATCATTCCTGCAATTTTTCTTAAGGGTGATAACTCCGACATTGAAATACCCAGCATAATGTTATCCTCCGCCTCCCGCTTCCACCAGCAGTACGGCCTTTCGGAGGCCTGCTTGAAAAATTCGATAGCATCGGTATTATCGGAAAGCCACTGCTTCAGCAGGACAAGTTCCTCTTCGGTCAACTCTGTGACCCACTTTTTTTCTCTTATGGCATCAAGTAAGTTTATCTCTCCTGCGCCCCTATCTTTATCTTTCTCAGTATCAAGCAAGAAGAATGTTCCCCCTATCCCTGTTTTATCTTTAACCCAAGGCTGCTCTTTATAGGCATCGATAGCCTTCTGATAAATCGGCGCAGCGTTCAAGCTCTCGTCGGCAACCGGCCTAGTAAGTCGGGTTGCTTCCTCAACATAATTAACGCTGATGGTGGGTTTGCCGAGAGAGATATAAACGCAATAAACAATAAAACACAAAATCAGCACGCCGATGGTTTGAAATGTCCTTGCGACGATGGTCCGCCAGAGGGGTCGGCAACGTTTCTTGGCCCGGCGGAGTAAAACAGCAAGTAATTTCGCATTGCCGAAATCTTCGATGAGCCGCTGTGCTCTTTGCTCTTTTTCCTCGTCGGTTGTGCAATCTCGCAATTCATCCTCAAAATGTGCCGCAAGTTCCGCCTGAACATCCAGCCGAACTTTTTTACGATACCGCATCTTCTTTATGACAAGCTTTATATACTCCGCGGCACAAGAGGGAAGATTTTGCAATTCGCTTTCTTTATATTTCTTTGCCATTGTGAACCTATCAATAGAAAAGTTAAAACGGCAATTAGTAATTTAGGCCGGCATAAGTGCACGACCGAAAACAAGTTTCAATCCGGCGTTCAACTCCTTGAGCTGCCCCCTTTGCGATGCAAGCTGTTCTTTGCCCTTACTGGTAATAGAGTAATACCGTCTCTTCCGGTCGGAACTGGTCTTTTCCCATCTACCTCTTATAAGTCTTTTTGCTTCGAGATTGTAAAGCAGCGGATAGAGCGTTCCTTTACCTAGCGACAGGATTTCGCCGCTTCGCTGCTCGATTTCCTTGCCCAGTTCGTAGCCGTACATTGGGCCGCGTGAGAGAATCTGCAGAACAACGGCCGGGGCCACCCCTTTTAACAGCTGACTTTCAAATTTCATTCCCGGACTCCTTTCTTTAACTAAGGTTGCTGTGGATTTAAGTTCTGTTTTGCTTGGCATATTATGTTATACAAACCATGTAATGTCAATTAAAAAATCCGGAAAATTTCATAATTTCTTTCAAAAATTACTTTCGGGGTAAATCAGGGCGAATTTGCTTGCAAAACAGCCGCCTTATAATAAAATGACTGAAAATCTGCCGAGAAAAATACTTTTTTGACTAAACTACAATAAATTGCCGATAGCATTGTAATTCGGAGCAGTGGCCGAGCGGCTGATGGCGACGGTCTTGAAAACCGTTTTACCCTTTGGGTAACGGGGGTTCGAATCCCTCCTGCTCCGTTGCAACCCCCTTGGTTTGGCAAGATATTTGAACCCAAAGAGAACAACATAGTATGCCCTGAATTGAACTCCCCTCCGAAAAAGACTACAAAAATCCTTAACTTTGAGAAATATAAGGTTATTGAATATTTTAAGGCTGCTTCGTCCCGAAGCAAAATTTGGGTAACTAGAGGTATTGTATGTCGAGAATATGCGGCAGTTTTTCAAGCGGGCAGCCGGGACATTGGGCTTTGGGTCTGCAAAATTCTTTGCCGAGCCGGACAAGGAGTGCGTGGTACTCATTGAAAAGCTGAATATCCTGTGGCAGATTTGACTGGAATAATTCCCGCAGCTGTTCGTAATCGGCATCCGGTTCGATTAACCCGTGGCGAACAGCCACTCTTGCGGTGTAGGCATCTACAACGAATACAGGCCTGCCGAAAGCATAAAGCAGAATCGAATCTGCGGTTTCAGGGCCGATGCCGTTCACGGCCAAAAGCTCGGCTCTTAAACGGTCGGTGTCAAGGTTTTCAAGATTTTCCAGTCGGCCATCATAGCTGCGGAAGAACCAATTTAAGAAACTTTTGAGCCGTTTTGCTTTTATATTGTAATAGCCGGCCGGCCGGATAAGCTCAGCCAGCTCCGAGATGTCGAGATGATAGATTTTTCCTGGGGTTAACAGGTGAGCGGATTTCAGATTTGCTATTGCTTTTTCGACATTGGCCCAGTTCGTGTTCTGGGTCAGTATGGCACCTGTGATTATCTCAAACTGGGTTTCGCCCGGCCACCAGCTCTGAGGGCCAAAGCGGTCGAAGAGCAGTTTGTAAATTTCTGTCAGTTGCTCAGTTATCATTGCGGCAGTTTTTCGCAGGTAACAAGGTCATTTTTGACTATTGTAATTTCGATTTACTTAAAGTAAACTCTGCAAAATTTGAGCCATACAGTCAACTGATTTTTGATATTCGATGGCAAAATGAAAGAGAAGAGATACAGCGTAAGTCAATTGTTTAACTTCGTGCAAGGTTCTTATTTTGAACGGACGAGCCGGCCAATTTACGCTATAGTCTTTCTGCTGCCATTTATCGTTTTCTACGAGCTCGGCACACTCCTTATCAATACCGATTTACTGAGACACTACTGGCTGGGCAGGGTGGTGGCATTTTCATGGCTGCAGGATTTTCTTGCATACTTAGGGCTGGGCAGCAAGTTTGGGTGGGTAGCAACCCCTCTGGCTGTTGTGGTGATTTTGGCAGCACTGCAGCTGGCATCCCGCAAACAATGGCGTTTTTGGTTTAGTGATATTTTGCCGATGGCAGTTGAGTGCATTCTGCTTGCGGTACCATTGATTGTTTTGAGCATGTTTTTGAGCGGTTCGGTCCGGCAACAGAGCGATAGCGACCAGTTCGCAAACAGCGCGGTAAGAATACAAACTGATGCAGTTTTAAGGTGCTATTCGGCCGCCCCTGCGTCTTCTGTCGAAGACAGGAACAGAGGTTTGCCTGCAACAACCGAGGGCGGCGATGAAGGGAAGTGGCTGGGGCTGTTAGCTAATGTTGTTACCGGGATAGGAGCAGGAATTTATGAAGAGCTTGTTTTTCGGCTGATT
>CAIYOL010000219.1 GCA_903927855.1 uncultured Planctomycetota bacterium | reverse complement strand
TGTTGCCAGGATGTTCCCGCCAATTGCCGGGCGGGTCTGCAGCAGGTTGCCGGTTTCTTCCTCGATATCCAGCACAGTACAGTCGGCCGTCAGGCCCGCGTCGGCCTTGATCGCCACGTAGGGCATGAGCGTCCTGCCGGTCGAGGTCGCACCGGCGATGATAATTTCCGGATGATCCTTCTTGATCATGTGCAGCATGCACGCTGCATAGGGCTCGACCAGGAAATGCTCCAAGGCCAGCGCTTCCATTGCGAGCACTCGGTCGGCGCCGCGCTCGATGAGCTCCTGCAGATCCTCTTTGTTAATGTTATGTCCGAAGATGATCGCCGTCAGCTCCGCTTTGCGCTTGTCGGCAAGGTCTCTTCCACGGGTAAGTAACTCGTGGCTGATCCGCTGTACTCTTCCGGCGGACTGTTCAGCCAGTATCCATATACCTTTGTGTTCCATGGTGTGCTCCATTCTGAAATTAAGAGTTATATAAATTCCTTTGCGCGGAGGTATTCGACCACCCTGTCCGCCGCAATCTGGATGGCATTTTCATCGAGGGCAATGAATTTCTCGCAGTCGCGGGCTACGGTGGGGCGGAAGATCTTGACCACCCGGGTCGGTGAACCATTGAGCCCGAGCATATCGTGTTCTACGGTCAGATTTTTTGCACCCCAGATGGTGAGATCCATCTTCCTGGCCCTTTGCTTACCGCGCAGCGTCGGCAGGCGTGGGTCGGCCACTTCTTTTACCACGGTCAGTACAGCGGGCAACTCCACCTGAAGAACTTCGTAGCCGTCCTCCACCAGGCGGCGTACCTTACAGAAACCATCGGCGACCTCGTCCACTTTGCTGACGTAACTCGCTACAGGGAGGTTCAGGAAGGATGCAATGCCTGGTCCAACTTGTCCTGTATCTCCGTCAGTGGCCCTCTCGCCGCAGATGACCAGGTCCACATTGCCGCCTTCGATGTTGAGCTGTCGAATGGCTGCCGACAGTACATAGCTGGTCGCCCATGTGTCGCTGCCGCCAAATGCCCTGTCGGTGATCAGAACCGCCGAGTCGCAGCCCATGGCTACGGCCTCGCGCACGGCGAGGGCCGCCTTGGCAGGCCCCATGGAGATGGCTGTCACTTCGCCGCCGTAAGTTTCACGAAGCTGTATTGCAATCTCGATTGCATAGAGGTCAAGCGGGTTGATAATCGCCTCGACCCCTTCACGGATCATCGTGCCTGTAGCCTCGTCCATCTTCACCGCGCTGGTCTCAGGCACCTGCTTTATCGGGACAACTATTCGCATAAAAATACTCCTGTGCAGATATTTTTCATGTTATATCTTTCAAGGACGATCAACGTCAATCTCTCTCGCTTTCCGACGCCCTTCCATCCTTGCCATATACCGCTTCAAACCTCCTGCTGTCCGAGAGCCGATCTCCACGTTATGATTTAAAAAATCGCTAAACGCCTTGTTTCTTTGGCGCTTGCAAGGAATGTGATAGTACGATAACGGTGTGTGCGCTGCACAGGCTATCGACCTCAATTCCATGCATTGCCGATACAGCTTGGAAATGTGACTTCAAATATTTAACCTGTCTGGTGGTCAGACCATAGAATAGGTACGTTCTCTTGTCAAGGGTTTTTTTACTTTTTTATAATTTTTTTTGTCTGGCAAATAACAAAAATAAAATAAGGTATTTAAATGAAATTACAGCAGGTGATTCAATTTGTATATGACACAGTCTTTACACGGGAATGACACTATAAGTAAATTCTGTGAAACAACTCTTGCATGGTATGATTCAATATTTTTAAGAAAGAACCAAATTTTTATATGAAAGATTTGTTCAAAGCCCAATGTGAGGACTTAGAATTTCGATTTGATTTTCAGCGTCTTTGCCATCGCGGATTCTGCGAAGTTCAGGTGCTCCATCATTGCACTCCTCGCAAGAACAGAGTTTTTATTACGGATGGCTTCATAGATATTTTTGTGCTGCTCGATCAATTTTTGAGGATGTCCAGTCGTCAAGTATAATTGCTTTCTTGACGTCGAAACCGTCTTATGAAAGCTGTCGGAAATGGTATTTAAAAGTCGCAAGAGCCAGTTGTTGTGGGTCGATTCAGCTATGGCGTAATGAAAAGCCGTATCCATGTCTTCTCCCTTTTCGGAGTCATCCTCGGCCACGGCGGCATTCATTTTTTTGAGATAATCCTCAATCTTTGCCAGGTCGATAGCTGTTGCTCTTTGTGCTGCCAGGTATGCTGATGCTGATTCAAAAATCTTCCGGATCTCATAGATTTCAAAGAAGGTTCCCCTTTCAAT
>CAIYOL010000218.1 GCA_903927855.1 uncultured Planctomycetota bacterium | reverse complement strand
TTATCATCGCCAACGGCACCGACCATTGCGTGATTTGCGCTGATAGAAACAGAGACGCCAAAGTAATCACCCGCTGAACCTTCCGCGGTGGTGAGCTTGGCCTGCTGCGTCCAGACGCCATCATTACATTCGAAAATATATGCAGCACCGGTGTAGTTATTATCCCCAGGTGCGCCGATGATGGCATAGTTGGCGTCGACGGCGACGGAGTAACCAAACCAGTCGCCTGTGTTGCCATCGGAGGCGGTAACTTTGAGCGGAATGGAATTGCCGCTGTCCAGCCATTGGTTTGCAAAAATGCCGTAATCTTTGAAGTCCACATCAGAATCCTCATCGATATCACCGAGGATTCGGGCCTTGTATATAATGACCGGCCCCGCCGGCCTCGGGAGGTACTCAGACACGGTTGGCAAATGGGCAATCCTGTCTACGACATTCATATCGCTTATGACCCGTCCAAAGACGGTATAATTGACGTCCAGAGACGCATTATGAACAAGGTTAATGTAAAACCCGGATGTTGCAGATTCCCGGTTTGGCTCTCTATCCGGTTTTGGAACAAGCGCCATAGCGATTGTTCCGCGTTCGTTCCGCAGGCCGTTGTTATATTCGCTGGGTATGGGCGCGTTTGGCGTGCGCCCGCTCAAGCTTGTATCAACGCTGCCGCCCTGTATCACAAAACCGTCTATTACGCGGTGAAAAATCAGACCATCATAGAAGCCTGATTTTACGTACCCGAGGAAGTTTGCCACTGTTATGGGGGCATCGGCGTCAAAAAGCTCAATTACAATATCGCCAAAATTGGTTTCCAATTTGACAACGGGCGTTTTTGCCCAACAAGGAATGACTAAAAACAACCATATAAAAACTAAAATCAGTCTTCTCATTCCAACACCACTCATCCCAACGTACTCTTAAACATTATATTTATTATTTATACCGTTATTTTTTAACACAAAGACAGAACAAATTCAGGCGAGCCATAGCCATATTTTGCCATTTTATAACAGTCAGGCGTTCACCTCTCTGCCCTGCGTCTGACGAGCAGCAAACTGCCCAGCCCTAACAATAGCACGGTTGCCGGCTCCGGTGTCGGGACTGGAAGCTCATCTGACGAAGGCGGTTTCTTCCCGCCCCCGCCGCCACCACCACCGCCACCACCGCCACCCCCTGAATATCCCTGATTGCTATAATCGGCGGCACTGTAGTACGTACCCCCGCCGCTGCCACCACCAAGCATCATCGTATCATCAAGCAACTGAAATTCAGACCGTGCAAAGACGGCAACAACGATTTTCGGCGTATCCATATATATAGTTGTGCTGATTGCCGTCGGGTCACCGACATCACCTATCCAGTAAACGAAGTAATAACCTGGTTTCGGGACAGCGGTCAAAAGAACTTCTGCACCGAGGTCAAATTGATGAACCCCCGCATCCGGAGTTACTGCGCCGGCGCGAGAATCCGGCTGCTGCATCAAAAGCACAGTGGCATCTGTTCTGGGCTGCCACTCTGCAGAAGGCTGCGCACAATATGCCGGCCCAAGCAAGCCATATAAGACGACCGCAAGGACTAATATCACGCCCTGCCATCCAATGAATTTCGAACGATTTTGCTTCATCATCCCCCAGCTCTTCATTACGAATTTAATTATGCTAATGGACTTTGTACGATTTAATGGCATAAGCCGTTTTGACGACAGAATTTCTTCGTTTTGCAAAAAGTATTGTTCCGCCGAGGCCAAGCAACACCAATGTGCATGGTTCTGGGTTAGGAAGCGGGAGAACGCTGTTGACAGAGATCGGAAGAGCGTCGTGTA
>CAIYOL010000217.1 GCA_903927855.1 uncultured Planctomycetota bacterium | reverse complement strand
CGATCTCGACCGTGAGGACCACAACATCGGTCATATTAGCTCCTCGCGCCCGCATCGCTGTAAACGCCTCGTGCCCCGGAGTATCAAGAAATGTCACTTTCTTGTCGTCCCAGCTGACCTGAGATGCGCCGATATGTTGTGTAATTCCGCCGGCCTCACCGGCTGCTATCTGAGTTGACCTGATTTTGTCCAGCAGGCTAGTCTTGCCGTGGTCAACATGGCCCAGCATTGCAGCCACCACCGAACGTTTCTCGAGATTATTTTTTTGCCGACCGTCAAATTCGGCCCTTATCTGCTCTTCCAGAGTTTTTTTGTGCTCTACAACCAATTCCGTGCCGAGCTCCAGAGCAACCAGTTCCGCAACTTCGGAACTTATTACCTGGTTAGCGGTGGCCATTACACCCTGTTGCATTAATTTGCCGATAATATCTGCCGATTTTACCGCCAGTAATGAAGACAAATCCCTTACCGTAATCGGCTCGCTTATGGTTGCTTTTTTCGGCCTGCCGACTTCAACAGCTTTAGTATGGGACTTGGTAAGGATTTTGCGCGTCGGCCTTGTTCGCAATCCCTCACCGCCGGCGGCATCAAGCCGGGCCTGCCTTTCTTCAATGTCCCTTTGGCGCCATCTGCTGACTTTGAACTGTTTTATTACTTTTACATCATCCTCATCACGCCGACGTCCCTGCGTTCTATCCTTGTGTCGTTTTGGCCCTCGTCCCTTGTCCCCCGGTGAAATCACAATTGGTGCTTCCGGTTCCTTTTTGCTGTACATCAACGGCTCAGTAACAGGCTCATCGTATCTTGGTTTTGGTTTTGATCTTAGTCTTGGTCTTGGTGGTCCTAAAGGTTCCGGTGCTTCGACACGAACTACCTGTGGGCCGCTCAGCCGGGCCGGCTCGGGCTTCTCTAAAAGCGGGCCTGCCGGCAGTATAACCTCAGGCTCGCGTTCTTTGGGTACCTCGATTGGTTTTGCTTCTTCTGGTTTTGCTTCTTCGCCGGCTACCGCTATAGCAGGTTTTTGCTCGGCCTGTTCAGCTTCTGCCGCGGCCTCAGCGGGTTCGGGCTGCTTTTCTTTCTTCGTTATCCGTTTTTTCTTGAGCCGGACTTTTTTCAGGTCTACCTTATCGGTCGTCTCAACCGTGGTGTCATGTTCTCCTTCGCTGAACCACTCGCGAACAGTCGCCGTCAGACCTGCCGAAATCCATGACATGTGGTTCTTAACGTCCAGACCCTCATTCTGGCACTTCTTCACAATAGAAGTGCTTTTTACCCCAAGCTCCTTTGCCAGAATGTAAACTCTTGTAGCAGCCAAAAAAACTCCAATTCCTGCACGTTGAATTTAGGTTCTTTTTCAGTCGGTTATTCGTTGTTTGCTACTGTCTGTTCGTTATCTGTTGTTTCCAACTCTTCGCCCAAGGCGGGTTCATCACGTTGGCGGTCACCTTGCTGCTCCAGCAGGCTTTCCGCTTGTTTTTTCGGCTCAGCCGCCAAACGCTTGGCTTCTTCGCTTGCTGCTGCAATCAATTTTTTAGCTAAACCGGCATCAATACCCAGTTCGTTAATCAGAGGTTCTGCCCCGACATCTTCCAAATCCAGAACCGATATGACTCCAAGTGCTATCAGCTTATCAACCAGCGTATCGTCACCGACCACGCTTTTGACGTAGTTTGTCAATCGTTCAATGCCCTGATTGTATTCGTCAGGAGTTAGTATATCGATATCCCAGCCTGTCAACCTCGCAGCCAGCCGGACATTCTGCCCGTGCTTGCCGATAGCCAGGCTAAGCTGGTCCTCATCCACCACTACCGTTGCCTTTCCCATCTCGAAACACAATGCAATTTCGCTGACCTTTGCCGGCATCAAACCATTGGCGATAAGCACCTGCGACGACTCGTTCCACCGGACAATATCTATTTTCTCCCCGCCAAGCTCATCGACTATGTTCTTTATCCTGCTGCCTCGAACCCCGACGCATGCTCCAACAGGGTCGACCTTCTCATCAGACGAGGCAACCGCAACCTTGCTTCGATATCCTGCTTCCCTGACAAGCGCACGTATTTCGATAATGTTTTCTGAGATTTCCGGCACCTCCAGTTCAAACAATTTGCGGATAAAATCCGGATGCGTGCGGGACAGAATAATCTTGACCTGGCCGGAAGCTTCTTTCACATCAAGAATCAGGCATCGAATCCTCTCGCCCGGGTGATGGCTCTGCCCCATTATTTGCTCGTTCTTTGGCATAAAGCCTTCGGCGCGGTGGTCTAAATTAACAATTAATGTTCCGCTTTCGTATCGAACAACCGAGCCGCTCACAATCGTTCCTTTTCGCTTGCTGAACTCGGTGTAGATACTGTCCCTCTCATTGGCCTTTATCTTCTGAATCATTACCTGCTTGGCTGTTTGGGCGGGAATTCGACCGAGGTGCTTCATATCAATCTGGACCTTGTCCTTAAAGGCCGTGATTTCACCTGTGGAACGGTCGATGTGTACGGTTATTTCGCTTTCCGGCTCGCCGAACTGCTTCCTGATTGCCGATACCATAGCTTCTTCCAAATCCGCGAATATGGATTCCCTGTCGATGTTCTTATCGTGTGCTATGTTGTCGACTATTCTCGTTATTTCCTGACTCATTTTAGATTCCTAATCCTGTCCGCCGTTCCTTTGGCGGCCTTTGCCAAAAAAAAGTGGAAACTTCAACAGCTTCCACTTCAAAAACATACCCGAAACAAACAGAGGTTGTAGCTTGCCCTTATATTACATCAACTGCCTCCAGTAACAGCAAACCTCACTCATTTCCTGAAGCAGAAACGCTCGTTCCCAGGCCACCATTTGCGCAAAAGCGCAGCCGTACAGGTTGTTTAGTTCCCTGTGCTGCACTGTTCACTCATTCCTGTCAAAACCATTTTCTTACACCTTTACCCGCCTGCGGCGGATTTAATTTGGCTTTGGTAGCCGTTAATCTTTACAACCAAACTCCCTATAATAATCGTCAAACGTCCTGCTGGCAATAATTTTTTCACCAGATTTATACAATTTTTACCCAATTTTGGTCCCAAAAAACCGCATTTAACAGCTCAGAAATACTCTCAAATCGTCAAAAAGCCACCTCACCAGCGTCCTGTAATTAAGAAAAAGATTTCCTCCCATATTTCACACACCCCAAAATTCTTGCTTTCCTGTTGTCTGGCGGCCTGCCCTTTGAATCCGCCGGAGGCGGATAAATCCTCCTTCGCCAAGGCTTCGGCGAGACAAGATTGGGTTTGTTTGGGTTTGTTTTGACCAAGTGTCCAAT
>CAIYOL010000216.1 GCA_903927855.1 uncultured Planctomycetota bacterium | reverse complement strand
GTGTGTATGGAGAGGGGATTTTCTGGCTGGGTCATGACCGTTACCGTTACGGACCTTACCCCGTAGATGCCAGTACAGTTCCTCTGCGACAAACGGTTGATATGATACGCAAATACCGGTTCGATTATGCTATCAGAGCGGCATGGTCATTTGCCTCAAGCTACGGCGTTGCTTCGCCGCCTGCTGATATGCCGGATCTTCGTCCCTCGTTAACGATAGACCAGGTATGTGAAAGATTCGGCACTAAAGTAGACGAGTTTCGCGATCCTTATTTTGGTCCCATTGAGATTTATAAGCTTAACTGGGACAATAACTCTGTCTCTAAAGGCAGGTAATGAAAGGCATCAGTTAATCACCTTCCATAAGACCCCTTTTTGTACAAATTTATATCGTTCCAGCAAAAAGCCGGGGCAATAACCCGATACAGGCGACACAACATAAACCGGCCGTCCCGCAATAGTATCTGCTGTTGGAAACGCGACAGGATTCTCATAACTTCCGTGCTCGGAGACAATCTTTACATTTGGAAAAGTACCCTTAACTTTCTGGACGTACCAAAGCGGATAAACAGTGGTTCCGTCAGCAATTATTATTGCATCTTTTTCAACATTAGATAAGGCCTGCTCGGCGAATTGTTCCGGGCCGTTATAACCGGTTTGCCACGGACGCAGGAACCATATATACTCATTGCGGTAGGGGATGTTTCTTTTTGTGGGAAGCTTAAACTGCGTTTTTTCCATTGCAACAGGAGCAATGATATAAGTCAGAATTGGCAGCAGAGCGAGAATAAGAGCTATTCGACACAGTATTTTGCGGTTTGGCTGGGTTACAAGCGAATTGAAACCGATACCAATCAGGACGGAAACTAAACAATAAAAGGGTATGAAAAATACGTATCTATCCGGCACTGTATATCTAAAAGCGAATACAAAAAAAAGAATCAACAACACCAAAAGGATATTTCTGAAACTGCGGCTCGGCGATACTTTGTTCAAGCCATAGAGACCTGCAAAGAAAAATATAATATTCGGTGAGGGGAAATTGTAGACAAGAAATATCAAATTCTCTACGGCAAGTCTGGCTGATAGATGCGTGTTAAGAACGTTTCCACTCCATCTTTTCCCGAAAAAGGCCGAGGCCAGCGTCGCTGTAAAATCGCCGGTTTGAACAATATTCTTTATGATTAGATATTCGTATGGCACCGCACCTATAACCCATAAGCTGACGAGAACCGCGAGGTTCCTTAGTCTGATTTGTTTTTGAACTAATAAAACTGCCACAAACACAACGTAGCAGGTAAAAGGGATAATACCCCACATATGGTCAGCAATTGCCAAGCCATTGAACAACGCCAACAAATATAAAAATCCGACGCGTTTGGTCTTAACATACTGCAGCAGCATTATCAATTCCGCAAACCACAATGCCGAATACAAGGTATAGACTTCGGCAATCGATGCAGACTGCCAAATCGTCCAGGACAGGGCAAGTGTAATTGCCGCCAGCAGGGCAGGGGTATTTTTGCCGAGCCAAAGGCGCAAAACCAAAAAAAGGTTTGCAATGGTAAATGCTGCGGCAATGGCTGAAATCAAATTTACCCTGTAAGCGAATTCACCGAGCGGGATGTATTTTACGCCGATGCCGATAATATGATAAAGCGGATGTGAAAGAGCCAGGCCGAGTTCGCCCTCGATATCGTTATGCCAGATTCGATACTGATACATACCGCTATCTTGCCACAACGGCCCCGGCGCGCAGGTCGC
>CAIYOL010000215.1 GCA_903927855.1 uncultured Planctomycetota bacterium | reverse complement strand
ATAGCTGGCGATGCATACAGCGACCTTAGTGCTGCCGAAAACGATGCCGGAGTACTGCTTACCGCCTTCACCCATCGTCACTTTGCCCCTCCCTCCAAACTGGCATTGGCCGCACTCGGGAGCTGGTGCTGGCAAAGGGGCAAAGTAGGAGAACCTAAAGATACCTTCTCACGTTTGGGAATCCTAAAAATAGGACCGATACTGGTAGCGGCTGTCGTGCTCATATCAGCCGGCGCCGAGGCTGCAGCCACACGACAGTATTTGGTACATTGGCGCGATACTTTGAGTCTTAGTCAATATATGCTGGAACTAACCCCCGAAGTGCCTCAGGTACTTAACCTGCGTGCGTATGCATTTCAAAAAGCAGGCAATCTTGACGAAGCAGTCAAACAATACCTTCGGGCACTGGAGAAAATGCCAAACTACGTCGACGCACACAATAACCTGGCTGTGACACTTAAATTACAAGGTAAGCTCAACGAAGCAGCCGACCACTATCGTAAAGCTTTACAAGTTGAACCGAAAAATGCCGACTTACACTACAATTTGGCTAATACCCTCCAATCACTTGGCAATCTCGACGAAGCAATTAGCCAATATTATGAAGCTCTAAAAATCAAGCCCAACCACGTTCATTCTCATCTCAACCTGGCTAATGCGTTATCCACACAAGGCAAATTCGATGAAGCAATCAGCCACTACCGTCAAGTTTTAAAAGTCAAGTCTCTGGAGGCGGCCGCCTATAACAACATCGGCTCCATAATGCAGGCACAGGACAAACTTGATGAGGCAATCGACTGTTACCGCCGGGCGGTTCGTAGTAAGCCCGATTTTGTCGAGGCTTACCGCAACCTCGCTCCTCTACTTGAATCGCAGGGTAACCTTGAAGAAGCGATTGCTTGCTATAGTAAAGTCCTGCAATTCAATCCTGACGATATTGAAGCTCATCTAAAGATAGGTGGTTTTCTTGCATCACAAAATAAATTTGACGAAGCAATTAGTCATTTTAGTCAGGCCCTTCGTATTGAGCCCAACAATGCTGATGCTTGTTTTAATATGGGGATGGCTTTAGCGATGACGAACAAGCCCCGCGAGGCGATTGAGCATCTCAAGCAGGCAATGCAGCTAAAGCCTTCCTGGAGCGAACCGGCTATTTGGCTGGCAAGGATTTTCGCTGCATATCCGGACCCCGAGGTTCGCGACCCCAATAACGCGGTCGTAATTGCCACACAGGCGGCTGAGTTAACAAAACACCAAAACCCGGAAGTGCTCGAAACCTTGGCTGCCAGCTATGCGGCAACAGGCCAGTTCGAGATAGCTCTCAGCACTGCACAAAAAGCATTGACATTGGCCGATGCCGCCCAAAATAATGAATTGGTCAACCGACTGCGTGGTGAGATAGAGCAATATAAACAGGCGACAAACTTAAATACCAAATCTGCGGTTAGTGAATGATAAAGCGTGAAGTGTGATACGAGATTATGTCTGCAAAGTCTGTCAATATTCTTGGTCTGGAAACCAGTTGTGATGAAACAGCAGCGGCCATAGTCACCGATGGCCGAATTGTCAAATCCTCCATAGTCGCCTCGCAAACAAAGCTGCACGAAAAATATGGCGGCGTCGTCCCGGAAATCGCCTCCCGTGCCCATATCGAAAAGATATATCCCGTTATAGCCGAAGCAATTGAACAAGCTAGCGTCGATAAAGATGATATTGATGCAATAGCTGTTGCGAATCAGCCGGGATTAACAGTTGCTTTGATAGTAGGTGTCACCGCCGCCAAGACCCTTAGCTTCGTCTGGGAAAAACCGCTGATAGCAATAAATCACCTCCACGCACATCTGCAGTCGGCCCTTCTGGAGCAAAATAGTCCCGAATTGCCCACCGTAGCATTGATAGTATCTGGCGGACACACCAGTTTGTACGATTATCATTCGCCTTTGCAGCCGATGCTGCTTGGCTCAACGATTGACGACGCCGCAGGCGAAGCCTTCGATAAGGTCGCAAGCATCCTGAAATTACCGTACCCGGGCGGCCCCTCTATCGAAAAGGCAGCCCAAAACGGCAATCCAAAGGCAATCAAATTCCCCGTTTCGATGCTCGGAAAAGATTCGCTTGATTTCTCCTTCAGCGGCATCAAAACCGCTGTGCTGTATTACTGCCACGGCAAAGACATGAAAGGCGAGAACAAGGTCGATTCGATGAGCGAACAGCAAATCGCCGACATCGCAGCATCGTTCCAGTCAGCGGTGGTCGACGTGCTTGTCAAAAAAACAAAACGGGCCGCCGAAAAAATCCGTGCAAAAACCATCTTACTCGGCGGCGGAGTCGCAGCCAACTCGGAGCTGCGAACCCGTTTGCAGCAGATGTGCGACTCGATGACTCCGCCGAAAACACTGCTCGTTGCGCCGAAACGATATTGCACCGACAATGCTGTTATGGTAGCTTCGCTGGCGTACCATAAATTCAAAGCTGGACTTTTTGCCGATTTAACTCTTGAGCCAATAGCTACAGGATAAATAAGGAACGAAGTATTCAGATTGAACAATTAAAAAAACTGTTAAAGCAGGTCAAAACCCGTAAAATCGGCATCGACGAAGCAGTCGCTAAGCTTCGTCACCTGCCGTTCGAGGATTTGGGCTTTGCCCACGTGGACCATCACCGCCAGCTCCGCTGCGGTTTTCCCGAAGTCATTTACTGCCCCGGCAAAACCACTGAACAGATAATCAAAATCTTCTCAACCCTCGCTGAAAAAGGCAATAACATCCTCGCAACGCGCGCCGAGGAGGCCGTCTATAAAACTTTGGTCAAAACAAAAAAATTCCCGAAGGTCAGATACGAAAAATCAGCCAAGGCAATTGTCCTTGAGCAGAAAAAAATCAAACCTTCGAAATCCGTTATCCCGATAGTCACCGCCGGCACCGCCGATTTGCCCGTCGCAGCAGAAGCGAAAGTTACCGCCGAAATTATGGGCCAGCGCACAGAACTGATTTGCGACGTCGGCGTGGCAGGCCTGCATAGATTGCTCGGTCATCTGCCGAAGCTCCAAAAGGCCAACGTCATCATCGTCATAGCAGGAATGGAAGGAGCTTTGGCCAGCGTCGTAGGAGGCCTTGTAAGCTGTCCCGTAATTGCCGTCCCCACCAGCATCGGCACAGGCGCAAGCTTCGGCGGCATCGCCGCCCTTCTGACTATGCTCAATAGCTGTGCCGCAGGCGTCACCGTCGTCAATATCGACAACGGCTTCTCCGCAGGCGTAGCCGCAACGCTTATAAATAAAAGAATCGAACAAAAGTAGAAACCGAGAGAAAAATGAAAACAGTAAAAGACATCCCGAAACTAAAACCAAGAAAACCCAATGCTCACAAAGGCGATTTCGGCAGGGTCTGCATTATAGGTGGCTGTATCGGTATGAGCGGCGCCCCTGCCCTTGCTGGACGGGCCGCACTGCGAGCCGGCGCAGGACTTGTCAGAGTTGCTGTCCCCGAAAACGTTTTACCAATCGTCGCCTCGATAGAGCCATCATACACTACTATATCGCTTGCTGAAGATAGCGCAGGCAAAATATCCGCAAAGACAATCAATACCATTCTCGATGCGGCAAACGAAAACGATTGTCTCGCTTTCGGCCCCGGCATCGGCACAAGCAGCGGCATCCAGTCGATTCTCGAAGCACTCCTCCAGCAGGAAAATTTGCGTATGGTCATCGATGCTGATGGCCTGAACAACTTAAGCGCAATAAAAGACTGGCCCGACAAACTAAAAGCAAATTTGATTCTCACACCCCATCCGGGAGAGATGAAAAGATTATGGTCGGGATTGTTCAGAGAACAACTGCCCCCCGACCGCAGCGACCAGGCAGGCAAATTCGCCAAGAGCACCAAAACCATCGTAGTCTTAAAAGGTGCAGGAACGGTCGTTACCGATGGCCAAAAAGTTTATATCAATAAAACCGGCAATCCCGGCATGGCAACCGCCGGCTCAGGCGATTGTCTTACTGGTGTCATAACCGCGCTTCTGGGCCAGGGCCTGAGCAATTTCGACGCTGCCGTCCTCGGCGTTTACATCCACGGCTTAGCCGGCGACATCGCCGCTGAAAAGCTCGGTCAAGTCAGCTTAATAGCCACCGACATAATCGACTCCCTGCCGAACGCCTTCCTGCAAAAATAGCGTTCGTCTTCCCTGATTCATCTTGTCCGGAGCCGCCAACAGTCCCATATTATTACCGCTATCAGATATTGAACCCAGGAGCCGAAGAATTTTTTCAAACCGCCAACTTTTGTTCGGTTTTTGTTAGGGTTTTTGACCTCACATTACCGATAGAAGTATTTACCATAAGAGTAAAATTTTTGGCCCTGTGTCGTGAGTCCTTAAAATGAATAGCCATCCAAACAAACAATTTGAGCCTGTATGCAGATTCGGACCTGGCGGCGATTTCATCTCTGTTTGGCCGTCGCAACCCCAGCCCTCAAATAAACAGCCGGCTAAATTACTCGGCCGCCTAAACGAAATTATAACTACACTAATTGGCTCAACTTCTAAGGAGAATTTAGAATATGCCGTTGAAACCAGCGCCGGAAAGCCGGCTTACTCCTCGCCAACTGCAGCTATTAAAAGCGATTCGCGTTTTTCAGGCAGGCCGTTGTTATTCCCCGACGATTGCAGAATTGGCCTCGCAGCTCACAATAAGCCGAAGCACAACATTCGAGCATATCGCAGAGCTGCGAAAAAAAGACCTGCTATCACCTTCGCCAGCCGCGGCTCGCTCTTTGAATCTGACTTCAAAAGCGCAAAAACTGCTTGACTGCCTCGATAGTGACACCGCGAACTCCCGCAGCCAGTCGTCAACGAGCATACCCCTTGCCGGCAAAGTCGCCGCCGGTGTCCCCATAGAAGCCGTTGAAAATCTTGAATCGCTCTCCCTTAATTCTTGTTTCGGAAATAGTGACGACATATTCGCCCTTGAGGTAAAAGGTGACAGTATGACCGGCGATGGAATAGTAAATGGCGACTTTGTAATCTGCCGCAAACGCAGCACCGCCGATAACGGCCAGCTGGTTGTTGCAATTGTGGACGACGAAAATGCGACGTTGAAGAGATTCTACAAGGAAAAATCTGCCGTCCGTCTCCAGCCCTCCAATAATGCTTACGAGCCGATTTACTCAGACAACTGCCGAATCGAGGCCGTAGTCATAGGTCTGCTGAGAAGACTTTAATACGGCACGGCGAATAATAAAATCAACAACCTGATAGAAGGTGATACAAAATAAAGTTTCAGGCAATTTTATTTGACCTTGATGGCACGTTGCTCGACACGCTTGCCGACCTTGCGAACTCGATGAATGCAGTTCTGACCAGGTTCGGCTTTCCAACCCATCCGACCGATTCCTACCGCTACTTCATAGGCGAGGGCGTGGATTACCTCGTCAGGTGCGCCTTGCCGAAAGACCATCTCGATGATGGAACTGTAAATAAATCTCTTGCCGCTTTGCAGGACGAATACAGCAAACACTGGGCCGACAATACAAAACCCTACCAGGGTATCCCTGAGCTGCTCTCCGTTCTGCAGAGGCGCAAAATACCAATGGTCGTCCTGTCCAACAAACCGGATAACTTCACACGAATCATGGTCGAAAAGCTGCTGTCCGACTGGTTTTTCCGTATCATCCGCGGCGCTAAACCATCTATGCCCAAAAAACCTGACCCTGTTGCTGCGCTCGATATCGCTCGTGAACTTCAGATACCTCCCTGCCGGTTTTTATATCTCGGCGACTCAGACATTGATATGCTGACCGCTAACTCCGCCGGCATGTATGCAACAGGTGCTCTTTGGGGATTTCGTACTGCTGACGAACTGCTCGCAAACGGAGCAAAAACTCTCATAGAAAATCCGCAAGATGTGCTGAAGTTTTTCAATGATAACTAGAAGACTTGCCCCCCATCCATCAAATTATTGCTAAGAAACGCGTGTATGGCTGACGTGGCTTTTATACTTCTTCAAGGATTTCAGCCACGTTACCCAGGCATTTTTGTAAACCTCGCTGGAAACCAAAAAACCGTCGTTATGACTGCCGAAAATCTCGACGAACTCTTTCGGCTCATTCGCCGCTTCATACAGCTCCAAACCAAATTCGAACGGTATAGTCTCATCGTTTCGGCTGTGAATTATCATCACAGGACAATGAACTTTTTTTATATAATCTATAGTCCTGTAGCTGAATCGCGCAAACCATCGCACCGGCATATAAGGGTAAAATGTCCTGCCGATGTCAACGTATGATGTAAAAGCGCTTTCAACAATCAAGGCCCCCGCCTTGGCCTTACTTGCCAGTTGCGTCGCGATACTTCCCCCCAGGGACCTGCCGAAGACAATAATATTATCCGGTGATATCTTTTTTCCCTCGGTTAGCCATCTGTATGCGGCCATGGCATCCAGATACGTCCCCTCTTCGCCGGGTTTGCCCTCGCTGTTGCCGTAGCCGCGATAATCAAAAATAAAGCAATCCAATCCCATATTATAAAGGATATTTATAGTATCCAGACAGTGCGTCATATTGCCGCCGTTGCCGTGACAGAACAGAACCGTCAGCTCCGAGTCTTTGGCAGGGATATACCAGCCGCTCAGCATCAGCCCATCGCCGCTTTTGAAAATCACTTTCTCAAAGTCCAGCCCCAGCTCTTCCGGCGTATAAGGAACTTCCTGCACAGGACTGTATAAAAACACCGGCTGCATAAAATAGAGCACCAGCCCCAAACTCCAATAGGCAATAAACAACACCGCAAAAATCTCAACGAGTATCAGCATTTACCTTTTCATCCTCGCATTGACGCTTACTTTTTACAGCTAAAACTTGGCTGGCCCAGCATCAACTTTACACCTATTCTTATTTTAATTTGCCCGACAGTCTAAAACAAGCTACAATTTTAACAATGATTAAAAGAAGAAAAACGAACACCGTCAGGGTCGGCCAAGTTGCACTCGGGTCCTCTGCGCCGATTGTCATTCAATCGATGACAAAGGTTCCCACTGTCGATATCGCCCGCTGTATAAAACAGGTAAATCAGCTCGTTCAGGCCGGCTGCCGTCTGGTCAGAATCGCCGTCCCTACACGCGCCGATACTGCCGCTTTCGCAAAAATCGTCCAAAAAGTTTCTGTACCCCTCATTGCCGACATCCACTTCAGCGCAGAGCGAGCCATTGAAGCAATAGAAGCCGGAGCCGCCAAAATACGGCTGAACCCGGGCAATATAAAAAACCGCCAAAGTATCCTCCGAATAATAGACGCCGCCAAAATGCACAAAACCGCTATCCGTATCGGCGTCAACGAGGCAAGCATCAGAGACCTAAAAGCCGAAGATGTCCCACCTCAAAAACGTACTGCTTTGATGTTGAAGGAAATGAAAAGGTAT
>CAIYOL010000214.1 GCA_903927855.1 uncultured Planctomycetota bacterium | reverse complement strand
GACACCGCGGTATTTCTCACTTCTTTTTTGGTGTCCGCCGGCTTCGATATTTTTTTTGAGCATCTTGTCCACCGCTTCTTTGATTTTATCGATTCCTTCGCCCCACTGCGTTATTATCACAATCGGCGGCTCGTTAAAATCTTTGCTCTGTTCATTAAGCACTAAAGCGGCAGCTACCCTGCCCTGCGGCAACACATCCGTACTGAAAATCGCCTTAAAGATATCATTGTCATCCAATTTCTGGATTTTCTCGTGCCATTTCGCCTTGACGTCGTCGGCAAAAGCAGCCATTGCCGGGTCTTTATAGAACCTGTAAAGATTGGTTTCTTCAAATTGCGTTTTTAGCTGCTGAAAATTGTCAATGCTAATCAACAGGACCGTCCCGGGAGGAACCAGCTTCGCTGTCCTGGGCATCGCCTTGGCCCGGCCGGAAGCAGAGATGTTAAAAAGCCCAAGAGCACAACAGCAAAGAATCATCAGAACACAATTGAATTTCTGCCTTATGCGATTATTAGCTGTTCCGGGAGACATGTTTCACCTTTAGACCTTTCGATAACCTCAAGTTTAGTTCGAGATGCACTTCATGATTGACCAAGGACGGCTTTGTCTTTGACCGTATTGGGGGTCTGTTGTTTTTCAGGAGTATTTCCGAGTGGGTTAGATAAGTTCGGCTCAGCTTTATTGCGCCTTGGGTCCGGCTGAAGGTATCTGAAGCCGGTGTTGGGATTATCTTTGTCATATGTGAAGGCGTCACGGTTTTCTATGAAATGCTTTACGTAATCGACTGGTATGGCAAAGCCCAGGCCGCCGAAGAATATATATCCCATATTGGCAACACCGATGACCTCGCCTGCGAGATTAAATAACGGTCCGCCGGAATTACCCGGATTAATATCGGCATTGGTTTGGATATAAACAAGGCCCTCAAATGCTCTGTTTGTGGTGCTGATGACGCCATCGGTGACGGTTCGCTCCAAACCGAGCGGATTGCCAATGGCGAAGACCTTTTCGCCCACCTTGATTTTATCAATGTCACCCAGATATGCGTATTTGACTTTTGTGCCCCCGAGGTCTTCGACTTTTAACAGCGCCAGGTCGACAAAGGGATTGATGGCTTCGATTTTGACATTTTTGAAGCTCTTTTTCTCGAAGCCGTCTTTTACTTTTTGGAACATAGTAACTTCGATTTTTGTTTCTTTTTCTATCACGTGATAATTGGTTATCAGGTATCCTTCTTCATTGATAAAGAAACCTGAGCCCACCCCCGCAGGGCTTGAAACCTTTACGACAGCTTCAGAAAATGCATCCACACATTTTTCGATGGTTGTTTTTTTCAGATTTGCTATGTGATATAAACGGCTGCTCACATCTCGCTGCGGCTGAGGTTCATCGGCACTCACATCCAGGCCGTTGACATCAACGTCCCCGGCCTCGAGGGTATTTGAGTACTGGTATTCGAGTATTTTCTCCTTCGGAATATTCACAACGGCTTCGCCGACATCTATTACCAGCTGGTCTTCTTTTTCCGCAAGAATCTTGCCGGTCAAACTCTGACCTTCTTTCAGGACGACTGTATCAGCCCATGAAAGTACGCAGGTGCACAACAGCAGGAAAGCACAAAGGCACTTATGGCTTATATTTTTGAGCATTTACCACTCCTGAATTAACGTTTCTAAGCTGAATTGTGAGCGTAACCGTTATTATAAGGATTATCTGTTTTTGACGCAAACAGAAAATAAACTTGCAAAGTAGCCTTTATTATTGAAAATGGAAAGTTCGACAACAGAATTCTAATTGTACTATACAAGAACTGTGAAAAAATGGTTTTTACACTGCACAGGTACATATTTCGTGAGCTTATAAAGGTTTTTATTCCTTCGGCTGTGGCCTTAACGCTGATGCTGAGCCTGGGTAGCGTCCTCCGGCCGATTCAGGAATACGGCGTGGGTCCTCGGCAGGTACTCCACCTTATGGGCTATTTCCTGCCGATAACACTGACATTCGTATTGCCGATGGCTGCTTTATTTGCGGCGACTTTGGTTTACGGGCGATTTGCAAGCGATAATGAACTCGATGCCTGCAAAGCAGGCGGAATAAGCCTGCTGACGCTGGTTTATCCGGGCCTGGTCCTTGCGATTATAGTGGCGATTGCAAACCTGATTTTGAGTTTCCACGTAATGCCGGCATTCGTGCAACGCGCGGAAAAATCTCTCAAGGCTGATGCAAAACAGATACTTTTCCGCAACATTCAGCGAAGTGGCTACTATAAGCTCCCCCCCGATGGACGCTACCGAATCTACGCCGACCTTGCCAACCAGCGGAACAATACGCTTTCAGGTGTGATTGTCACCGAGGTGAAAGGCTCCAAAATAGAAAAAATTATCACCGCAGAACGTGCCGAAGTGAACTTTGACCCGCACGAGAGGTTTAATGAAGTACGAATAACAGCATATAACACCTACCAAATGGGTCTCGAAGACGAGTCGCCGTTCTCTGCGGAATGGGTGCCGCTGACGGTGCCGTTCCCTTCGCTGCTGGGCGACGATATAAAGTTCAAGAATATTGACGAGATAAAGAAGATTCGCCTTGACCTGATGCGCTTTGACCCGATTGCGAAATTGGCCCGCGATACCTACGCACAATTTACCACGGAGCTTCTGGCTGAGGATATTGCCAAAAAGATATCTATAGGCCACGAAGACGCTTCACCGTCTTCAGGGGCCGCTGAGGATACTAACAGTTTCTATAGACTGCATAGCGGACAGGAGTTAGTCGAGTTTACCGCAGGCCAATGCAGTGTGCGAGATGAAGAACAAGTACAGCTGTCCGACAAAGTTGTGGTGATTGAATACGATGCGTCCACCAGAAAAGTTTTACGCACTCTGCGATGCGCCAGGGCCTCGCTGCATATCGAGGGTGATAAATTTGCGCCGACTTTGACAATGGACCTACGCAGCCCGACGTGGCGTCAGGCGGACGGCTCAGAAGGTTTGGCTCAACGTGTTATCATTCGCGGCCTGATTCTCCCAAAGGCTGTAACAGATAAATTCGTAACTACTGACATTCTGAAAACTGTCAGTCCCGCTTCGATTAACTCAGCGCTGCAAAAAGGACCAGGCCCAAGACTGAAGACCCTCCAAAATAAGCTTCAAACAGAAATACAGAAGACTTTGGCTAATATAAAGGCCGAGCTGCATTCGCGGCTGGTATTCGGAATAGGCTGTGTGGCGCTGATGATGATTGGCATTGGTTTGGGTATTATCTTAAAAGGCGGACATTTGCTCAGCGCTTTCGGGGCAAGTTCCGTGCCCGCGGCGGTGCTGATAGTTTGCATAATGATGGGCAAAAATATTACCAAGAACCCCTATACACACGCAAGCTCAGGTATAGTGATGATGTGGGCTGCGCCGGTTCTTTTGTCCGTCTTAGCTGTGATAATGTACCGAAAGCTGTTGAAAAATTAAACGGCATACACAATGCGGTATGCGAGAATTGGTATGAAGATACTGGACAAGTATATTGCGAAGAATTTTCTGATTGGCTATGCAATTGCCTTTTGCGTGCTGATGGGCTTGCGAATAATTATCGATTTGTTCGTCAACCTCGATGAATTTACCGAGCACTCCGACCTTGGTGCTTTTGCGGTTATGGGAAATATACTTAGCTTTTACGCCCTGCACAGTTTGCTTTACTTTCGTGATTTCGCCGGAATGATAACTGTCGTTGCAGCCGCATTTTCGCTGGGCAAAATGATACGCTCTAACGAGTTAGTGGCCGTAATGGCTTCAGGAGTCAGTTTGAAGCGGGTGATTGTGCCGATAGTTCTTCTTACATTCCTGCTGACCGGCCTGCTGGTAATAGACCAGGAACTTTTAATCCCGCCGTTCAGCGACAAGCTTGTGCGAGGCCAGGACGCCCTGCCCGGCCAGGAAAAATACGATGTATGGTTTATCGACGACGACAACGGCTCATTAATCTGCACCGAAGAATTTGATGTAAAAACGTCAACGATGTATAGGCCGACTATCATCACACGGAGCAGAAAGGCAGACTCGACCGTTTGGGCGATAACCGGCCGGATATTTGCCGAAAAGGCCGTTTACAATCCCCAAACCGGCAGTTGGGATTTAACTAACGGCCAGCTTATGGAAAAAGGCTCCATAACCGGTGCCAAGCCGATTGCTTCTTATGCAAGCAGCATTACCCCAAAGGATATCCCTGTAATGCGCAGGGCCCAGCATATAAGTATGCTGAGCTCGCATCAGCTATCTGTTCTTTCAGCCCAAAAGACAAAAATCAAAGACCTGGCCCAGCTTTACAGCCAGAAGCACTTTCGTATTACCGACCCTATTATTAGTATAGTGATGCTTTTGGTGAGTCTGCCGATTTTAGTTTGCCGCGACCCGAAGTCGATGAAGCTGGCCATTATGATTAGCTTTGCCACGACATCAGGCTGTTTCATCACGACTTTCATCTGCAAAATGTTTGCTACAGAGGCTATCTTCGACAGGATAATACCGGAGTTCTGGGCCTGGCTGCCCGTCTTTATCTTCGCCCCCATCGCCTTCCTCGAACTTGACTCAATGAAAACCTGACCACAAATTGGGTTCGTTTGGGTTCGTTTTGACCAAGTGTCCAATTTCGTTTTTTCGCTGTAACTCGTTGTTGAAATTGTGGTTATAAAAACTTGACTTTGTCCTAAATTGGGTTCGTTTCGCATAATTTATTATTTTTGATTGATCGATTTTCAGCCACAGATTACCCAGATTAACACTGTTCTTTCGACGCTGATTGCGCAGAGGACGCAGAGGGTTTGGCCGGGAGGCGTTCTGCGGTAAGGCCTTTTCTCGAAGCAAGCTTCTGTGAAAGGCCGTTGCCTTGTCCGCCGAATTCCTTCGGACTTCGCTGTTAGGCCGACCAAATACATTTTTGCTCTTTTCCATAAAGAGACTTTCTCTCTATAATTGGACGAACCTGCGCGTTTGATGCGAAAATTATGGTTTTTGGGGGGTGCGGTTTTAGGTTAAGTCGTTATGACTAAAGAGATAGAAAAAATTTCGAAAAAATGGATTTTAGATGTCCAACTACCAACGCTTTTGATTGATTTTTACCAATACTCTCCGGCACGCCGTGAGTTGCCGTTTTCAGGCATTTCAAGACCCCTAAAATTGAAAATCGCAAATTGTCAATCTTGATTACCTCTCGCACAGGGTTTACACTAATGGCCTGTGGCAAAGAAATCTAAAAGGTTACAATTATTATGGTAAATAGAAAGTGTTTGCTGGTTGTTTTCTTAGGTATCGGTTTGATTTTTGACTGGTCAGCAAAGATGCTGGCCTCTGAATTTGATGCACCTGGCGAATCAATCATACAGTGTGTTACAACTGAGGAGTTAGAGCTTGATTTGAAGAAAGGGCAGATATGTCACCTTCGTTTCTTTTTGCGCTGTAAGGCCGAGATTTCAGTTTCTATTTTAGATGTTTATGATTATCAGGTCAGACAACTCGTAAAAAACAAAACTTACGATCGAGGCACTGTCTGCCTGGAGTGGGATGGTAAAGATGACCAGGAAAATTTTGTTTCAACCGGAGCGTATATTCCATTTATTACAGCCCAAACCGAAAAGAAACAGCGTTATATCTATGACCCGAGAGAAACAACCGGCTGGGAAGGTTTGGTACCAATGTCCAAGCCCAAGCCTGTGTATGATGCGTCAAAAGGATATATTAGTTTTACATTAGATAAACCAGGTTATGTCAGACTGCGCATAGGTTCTCATGATGGTCTTTTGTATGCTACCTTAATGGATTGGGAATACAGGTATAAGGGCAGTCACCAGATACCATGGAACGGCAAGGACCCTACAGGAACGTTCGATTTGACAAAAAGCTATAAGTCTAAAGGGCGTTGTTACCGGCCAGTATGGTTAGATATGAAAGAAACGCTCGATAAGACTACAAGCTACGTGATTATATATGAGGCGAGGTCTTTGCCGGAGAATGCTACCTGTATTGTTGACAGTCCCAACAGCGGTGTTTTAAGCAGAGAAAGACAAGGTACTCGAATAGAAATCGACCGTGAACGATACCTTGCTCAGGCCAAACTAAATCCAAGTTTCGTGATTGTAGGAAGAGGTTTGTCTCCTCGTTTCAGAGTTGAGTTTGACGGCTCATCGCCTAAAGATGGTAATATTCCGGTGGTCAGCGGCGCATGTAAACTTAACGTTGAGATAGACAAGGCGGAGGTAGGATGGCTGCCCAACGAGCATTTTGATATTATCCTGTGGATTGATGACATCTATGTGGACAGCACATGGGGAATAGAAGGGCACACGTCGGCTACGTGGCAAATCGACACGACGAAATATTTTGATGGTTTACATGTGGTAACGGCAATGATTGAGAGTTCTGCTGACCGTATGGGAACGCAAAGTTTTATAGTAGAAGTCCGCAATAATAAGTGATTTGGCATGTTTCAAGAGTGAAGTTATGAAAAGATTTCTATTTATCATAACGCTGACATTGGTTTTGAATGGAATTGTTATAGCGGGTAAGTCTGAGCAGAATAACCAAGGCATTGAACAACAGGGCGCAAATGAGATTGCTATAGCGACCAAGTTGGAGCCTAACATCCCAAGTGTTAAAAAACAGGAAACTAAAGAGGCTGCTATAACGGTCAAGTCCGAACCAAACAGCCAAAGCATAGAAAAACAGGGCACAGAAAAGATTGCAGCAGCTAAGCCGGAACCGAACATCATAACCCCCAAAAAGCGGGAGACGAAAAGGGTTGTCATAACTGCCAAGCCCGAACCGAATAAACCAAGTCTCGAAAAGGAGAATGTAAAACAATTAATAGCTTCATTGGCACGCAGCCGAGAATTTACTCGTGTTATTGAGGAGGGGAAAAAACTACTGCTTAGAACAGACTTAAACTCAGATGAAAAGGCCTATATTCGCCTAGAGATGGCGAAAACATACGAGGCTTTATCGCAGGGTCGCCTGGCCAAAGAGAAATACGGCGAAATCTTAGAGATGCATCCGGATTATAATCAAAATGTCGAGATAGCAGTTCGCCTCGGGGAGTTGAACAATAGTGTCATTATGGATGGGACCACACGGAACTTGCAACAGGCAATTGATTGCTATCGTTATGCTATCGAACGCAGTGAGGACCAAAATCGTCCTGAGCATGGTATGCAATGTGCAACTTTGGGGGCCCATATAGGTTTGGGGTATTTATATCTCGTTCAAGACGAATACGAGGAGGCACGGAAACATTTTGAGGCGGTTTATAACTGTGAACCGGAGATGATGAGTATTGTTTCCGATGAAAGCCAAAAGATGAGGTATCCGAAGCATCCGGAGGATATTGCCAAGCAGAAGGCCTGGGTTCTGAAGCATCTGGAATCTGCGAAAACGTCCGTGCGTCGAGATATTGTTCTTACCTGCCTTCGTCCCGACCCTGAAGAAAGCCTGGTAGCTTTACGAACATTAATGAAGGTGTATGCTTCCGACCCTAACGTTTTGGCGAATGCCCGGAGTGTTTACGAGCAGGAAGTTGCTCGAAAAGAAAGCTTGAGGAAGCAATCAGGAACCCAATAAAGAAAGGGCTCCATTCGGTGGAAACGAATAGCAACTAAACTTTATTTTCACCCTCGGAAAGCGGTTACTTTTTAAAATTAATTTCTCGGATTTCTTTATTAATTCTTACGCTGCACCATTCCTTGCCGCACATCGAGCAGTAATCAGCGGAAGGCAAATCAGATCCCTCGGCTTCGCTCGGGGCAGACGCATTTGCTGCTTTACAGGCCTCATCATGCATTCGCCCGGCCGTCTGCGGGTCGAGAGATTCAGCTATATGCGTTTTCCAGTCGAGATTAAATCTGGCGATGCTCAGATTCCTATCTCGCTGCGCAGCACCTTTTAGGCCGCGGGCGATGTCGGCGGCGTGGGCGGCGATTTTCGAGGCGATTACGCCGGCGCGAACATCATCGACGTTCGGCAGGCCGAGGTGCTCTCTGGGCGTTACGTAGCACAGAAAAGACGCTCCATAAAAAGCGGCGGCGGTCCCGCCGATAGCGGAGGTGATGTGGTCGTAGCCGGGGGCGATATCGGTCACGAGCGGGCCGAGGACGTAGAAGGGAGCACCATTGCAGATTTCCTGCTCGATTTCCATATTGAATTTTATCTGGTCAAAGGGGACATGGCCGGGGCCTTCGACCATAACCTGGCAGCCGGCTTTTTGCGCCCGAGCGGTAAGCTCGCCAATGGTTTTTAATTCGGCGATTTGGGCCTTGTCGGTTGCGTCGGCGATACAGCCGGGGCGGAGGCCGTCGCCGAGAGAAAAGCAGATGTCGTATTCAGCCATTAAAGCACACAAATCGTCGAACATTTCATAAAGCGGATTTTGCTTATTGTGATACAGCATCCACTTGGCCAATAGGGCACCGCCGCGACTAACAATACCGCCGAGGCGGGTTTCAAGCAGCGGCAGATGCTCTTTCAGCACGCCGGCGTGAATAGTGAAAAAATCGACGCCCTGCTTGGCCTGCTTTTCAATTGTCTGCAAAATGATTTTTTCATTTATGTCTTCGACGTTTCTGTTTTGGATGACCTGATAGATTGGCACTGTGCCGAAGGGAACTGGGCATTGCGCCAGCAGTTTTTCGCGCGTATCATCGAGGTCGCCGCCGGTGCTTAAATCCATAATCGCATCGGCGCCGGCATCGAGAGCAACTTTCATCTTTTCAATTTCGGTTTCCACAGACGAACTAACGCTGCTTGTGCCGATATTGGCGTTGATTTTGGTACGAAGAATCCTGCCGATGCCGACCGGCCTGAGATTAGTTTTGATATGCAGCGAATTAGCCGGTATTACGAGGCGACCGGCCGCAATCTCTTTGCGGACAAGCTCGGCATCGACGTTCTCGTCGCGGGCCACCGATTTAATCACATCGGTAATTTCCCCCGCCCTTGCGAATTGTAATTGTGTCGTCATTATCACTTTCCTACGCAGGTTTTATCCTGATCAGGTTCAAAGGGTTTTTTCTCAGACCCGTCTATCGGCGGGCCACCCCTAGCGAACTATTTCAATTATAGCTAACCGCGCACTTCAGTCAAACAAATCTTTTAGCCGCTTTTGCACCGCTATCGCGGGAAGAGAGATTAAAAATCGTCCTTCGCCTGTCTATCCATTTTCAGGAAACATTTTTCAATCTCAGGCCAAGAGGCGGTTTTACATTTTTTAGACACG
>CAIYOL010000213.1 GCA_903927855.1 uncultured Planctomycetota bacterium | reverse complement strand
TCAAAAGAAATCGAGCCAGACCTTGCCGAAGCGCTTGACCAGTTGGCAAAAACACCCGTTGATGTGGTCTATGTAGTGGATAGTTTCGGTGCTCTATATTGTGAGCAGATTGAATACCTAGTCAAATTGTACAAAAAACACCTGCCGGGCAAAACCATCGGCGTCCATTGCCACAATAACCAGCAGCTTGCTTTTGGCAATACGATAGAAGGGATAATCCACGATGCCAATTTCGTGGATGGCTCACTCTATGGCATAGGTCGCGGGCCGGGCAATTGCTGTCTGGAGCTGCTGGTTGGTTTCCTGAAAAACCCGAAGTTCAACCTCACCCCTGTCCTTAAAGTCATAGAGGATTATATGATACCTATGCGTAATGAGATTGAGTGGGGTTACATCTTACCTTATATGGTTACCGGCATACTTAACGAGCATCCGCGTTTAGCGATAGAATATCGCCAGACAGCGGACAAGGACAAATACGCAGAGTTCTACGAAAAGATACGCGAAGCCCACGAATAGATGTCCAAATCCGATTAATTGAAGAACCTGCGTAGTCTGCAAAACCACCTCCGTGCAAACTTTTTTCTTGCCTTTCGGCTGGTTCCGGGTAGATTTTACATCTAAGCTCGTAATTGGAGGTATTGCAATGATAGGAAAAAAGATACGCTTAGAAAGAATAATCGACCGCAATTCCGGTAAAACAGTAATCGTTCCAATGGACCACGGCGTCACGGTCGGCCCTATCGAGGGGTTGGCGGATATGCGGACCGCGGTCTCCAAAATCGTGGCCGGTGGTGCGAATGCTATCCTGATGCATAAAGGAATCGTTCAGGCAGGCCACAGAGGCTCAGGCAGAGACGTCGGGCTGATTATTCACCTTTCCGGCGGAACGTCGATGAGTCCTGACCCTAACGCGAAAGAGTTGATTTGCACAGTTGAGGAAGCAATCAAGCTGGGTGCTGACGCGGTGTCGGTTCAGATAAACTTAGGCGCCGAAACGGATAAAGAAATGCTGGGACAATTGGGCTTCGTAAGCGAAAGGTGCTTGCAATGGCAGATGCCGCTTGTTGCGATGATGTATACCCGCGGTCCGAAAATCAAAAATGAATTCGACGTCAATAATGTAAAGCACGCAGCCAGAGTCGGTGCCGAATTAGGCGCCGATATTGTCAAGGTGCCTTACACCGGCAGCGTCAAAAGTTTCACCGAGGTAGTGCAGGGCTGTCCTGTTCCGGTGGTGATTGCCGGCGGGCCCAAAATGGAAAGCGATAAAGACATTTTTGAAATGGTCGAAGGCGCGCTTAAAGCAGATGCTGCTGGTCTTTCAATCGGCCGAAATGCTTTCCAGCACAAAAACCCGGAAAAATTAGTCGGCGCCCTTTGCAAAATGGTTCATGAAGGTATCAGCGTCAAAGAAGCAATCAAAATGCTTCAGGGCTAAAAACACCCAGCCGATAAGGAATTAGCTGAATGAAGAGATTGTGGGTAAATGTGATTCCGTATAAAAAAGACATTGCTATAGCTGCGCTTGAGAGCGGTGCTGAAGCAGTGGTTTTGCCGGACGGCAAAAGTGCGACTGTTCGCCAGTTCGGCAAAATCAAAACGGTCGAGAAAAGCGGCGATATAAAGAGCGGTGTTGATGTTGAGTTCATCGATATAGCCGGCAAAGCAGACGAGGATAAGGCTGCGGCAGTGCCTGAGAATAAAATCGTTGTGCTGCGAATGCTTGACTGGACGATTATTCCTATTGAGAACCTGCTGGCACGACGGCAAGGCAGGAATATAATGGTGCAGGTGGAAAACAGCGAGCAAGCTAAACTTATGACCGAAATCCTCGAAAAAGGCGTTGATGGTGTCGTTCTTAATACGACCGATGTAAATGAAATAAAAAAAACCGCTGAGGTTATAAATTGCATCGGTGAGAAAGTATCGCTTGTCGAAGCAACAATAACAAATATCAAACAGTTAGGGATGGGCGATCGCTCTTGCCTTGATACCTGCACGCAAATGGGATTGGGTGAAGGTATGCTCATTGGCAATACGGCTTCGGGTTTCTTTTTAGTGCATTCGGAATCTATCGACAATCCTTATGTGGCATCTCGGCCGTTCCGGGTTAATGCCGGTGCGGTGCATGCATATACCTTAGCACCGGGCGGTAAAACCAGGTATCTGGCTGATTTGAAAGCCGGCGATGAGGTGCTTGTGGTAGATTTTCAGGGCAAAAGCCAGACGGCGTACTTAGGCAGAAATAAGATTGAAAAAAGACCTATGATGCTTATTGAAGCCGAAGCCGAAGGTCAGCCGATAAGTCTTGTTATGCAAAATGCCGAGACGATTCGATTAGTCAGCCCGGATGGGAAAGCAATTTCGATTACGAGCTTAAAAGCAGGTGACAAAGTGCTCGGCCATATTGAAAAGGCGGGCAGGCATTTTGGAATCAAAGTTGACGAAACACTAATAGAAAGGTAGCTATGAATTTAACCAGCGACATATCTGCTATACTGCTGGCGGTTTGCTGCGGGGCTATCATTGGTCTCGAACGTCAGATAAAGCACAAACCCGCCGGCCTGCGCACAAACGTTCTGATATGTCTTGGTGCCGCGGTCTTTACTATAATCTCAGGAAGAATGGCCGGCGATAAGGATTCCATCACAAGAATCGCGGCCCAAATCGTAACCGGCGTCGGCTTTCTCGGAGCAGGCGCCGTCATTCAGGACAGGGGCGGCATCCACGGCCTGACCACCGCGGCAACAATCTGGCTGGTGTCAAGTATCGGGATGGCTTGCGGCGCAAAATTATATCAACTGGCGGGCGTATCAACTCTCATCGCGATTGTTGTCTTAGTCGGTCTTGGGCATCTGGAAAAAACCTTCGGACGCCCCGGGGGAAAACGCGAGCCGTAAATATAAATCTCTTACCTTTTGTATTCAACTATCTCGCCCTGCTGTAAGGATTGCTGCAAAAGCTAAAGCCGCGGTTTCGACACGAAGGATGGTATTTGTAAGTCGAACGAACTTCCCTCCACAATCTTTTAAGAGAGCGTTTTCATCCTCTGTTATTCCACCTTCGGGACCGATGAATGCTATTACGTCTTTTGTACCGAATTGCTGTGTAATTAAAGTTGGTGATTTTGGCTCCGGACTTCCGACCAAAATCTCTGCCTTATTGTATTCTGAAAGAACCTTACCCAAAGTTGCAGGTGCATCGATTTGCGGCAGGAAGATTCGCCGGCACTGCTTGGCTGCCGCGATTGCGATATTTTGCCATCGCTCGACGGCTTTCGGATTCTTCGGCTGTTTTACTGTCCGCTCGAAGATTACAGGAGTGATGCGGTCGATGCCGAGTTCGGTACATTTTTCGAGCAGCCAGTCAAAACGCTCACCTTTGGGGAGACTAACTGCTATTATGACTTCGGGTTTGGCGGGCATATCTGTTTTTTCGAGGTCAACAATTTTTAGCAATACAGATTTGCTCGCTGCCTTTTCGATGGAAGCTGTCGCCAATGTTCCTGCTCCGTCAAAAAGCTCGACCTTGTCGCCCGCCTTCAATCTGCACACATTGAACAGATGGTGGGCTTGGCCGCCGGTGAGTTCGGCGACCGGTCCTTTCAGAATACGGCAATAGAATCGATTCAAATGCATAATATGTTTGCATAAGATAATCTTAAAAGAGTCCTGAATCAAGTGCGCAGCATGCCTTCCGGCAGGAACGCTCTGTATTTAGCCCCGCAATTTATTGCGCGGGTTAACGTCTTTATCCGTAAGCCCACAACTTTACGTTGGCAGGTTTTCTCCTTTTTTATGTCTTTTCAACATCACCGCACCGAGGCCGAGAAGAAAAAGAGTGGCGGGTTCAGGGGAATATATCTTATTAGTCAATGTTTTCCCGGGGGGACAGAAATATTCAAATTTATATCATGGAAGAAATCGCCGTATTCCCTAAGCAGATGTTCCCACGCTTGAAACCAGTGCGTCCAATAAGCGTTTATTAGGGCTTCCCACCCTTGT
>CAIYOL010000212.1 GCA_903927855.1 uncultured Planctomycetota bacterium | reverse complement strand
TTGCCGAAGGTTGTTATCAAAGCAGATTCTGTCTCCCTGACCTGGAACGAGACAAAATACAGCACCATACCGGCAACTATTCATATGATAAAAATTGTAATGGCTATATTTTTCATTTTTTGTTACTCTCCTGAAGGCCGCTTAATTCATATAAACTCGGCGTTAGTTTTTCCTGAGCATCAAATATAAAGACTTGTGTATCATTCTGGTCGGCAACCACAACATATTTTCGTATATTCTCGAGAGCCTCCTCCAAGACCGCTGATATCTGTTCCTGTTTATAAATCTCTTTTGCGGCCTTGTATGCTTTAAGCTGGCTGTCAAATCGTTGTCCTGTGGCGCGAGCGAGTGTTGCTTTTTCAAAAGCGTAGCTTTTTGCTCCTTGTAACGTGCTAAAGATATCACCCTTTGCTTCTGCGAAAGCCAAATCCAAATCGTTGGCAATTTTTTCGATTTCCTTGGGCTGATTTTTCTCCTTGGCCTGCTGGTATTTAGCTGCGAGACTATAAAGCCTGTCAGCATCCTCTACAGAACCTGCGAGGGCACTCAAATCTTTGTTGCGCTTTGCATAAGCGCCGAGGATAAGCGCCTGTTTCTTTTGAACGGCCCCAATAACCTTTTGATAATCTCCTGCGACTTCGGGCGGCGGGTGAATGCCTTGAAGGCCCAAAAACACGATTTCAATACCCAGGCCCTCTTCGTCAGCGGCGGCCTGAATGCGGCTGATTAAAGTACGCTCGGCTTCGGCACGACCAGCTCCAAGCAGGCTCTGGTTTTCACTGGCCTGGTCATTCACTTCAATCTTTGCACTGGCTGCGAACCTGGTGAGCTCGTGATAACAAATAGACTCAAGCAGTTTTTCCGGCTCGTTATGGTTATAGATGAAAGAATACAAATCCTTTATTCTGCACTGAATGGGAACTGTAGCGACGATGAGACTTACCGGCACGGCTCCCGGAGTCGCTTTGGTGATTGTTTGTTCACCGGCGACAAGCAGAAGGTATTCCTTCTCGTAATGAGCTTTGCCCCATAACAACGGCTCACGGTCCAGCTCTCTGGTGCCTGGTTTGAACTTTGGAACAAAACCAATACTAAGTTCTTCAATCATTTTCGTGTGGTACTTATAGGCGATATCGATGGGCCAGGGCCATTTTAAGGCTAATCCGGGTTTAGCAAGCCGGACCTGACCGGTGTGGTTTAAGGGATTGCCGAAATGCTCTATTATTGCCTCTTCGTTCGGGTTTACTACGACGATACAACTAAACAGATACAGGGTAACCACAGCAAAAAGAATCAAAGGCGCAATTGCTTTTTCGAGGAGTTTATAAAACCAGGTTTGAGAAACTTTAAAGCCAAACTGGTAATCGATGGTGCTTGCGGCGGTTCGGAATATTCCGCCCGGCTCGTTTATAATCCCCAGCAGTCTGCTGTCAAAAGCACTTCTGGCATATTGGCCTTTTAGCCTTGGGCGGTAGATGTCGAGGACGATGTTCAGGGCAGTTTCTGCGCCAAGGGCAAGTAGCAGGATTGGGACGATAAGATTAATTATATTTATCACGACGAAAATATTGAATTGTGCCATCGCCAGACTAATAGCCAGCGCAAAACACAAAATAGCTATACCGAGAAAAATGCTGCCGCCGGCCCTTAAGGGTTTCCATTGCGGTTGTGCTGACATACCGGTGGCATAGCGGGAAATTATGAAGCTGACGAACGCTATGGCCGTCATACAAGCAGCACAAACTAAAGGCTGTTTTGCTTCGTGGTCGGCAGCGGCTGAAACGGCTTTTAACAAGTACAGTCCAATGGCTATCTCGTAAGCGGCTATAATTGCTGAGAATAAAGGTATGAACCATTTTTCGAGCAAATCGAGCCGGCGTTGGGCAACAGCAAACATAATGGCCCGTTCCCCCCCTGCCTGGAATATTGTAGAAGCCTGCTTGCTCTCGGCCAATTGGCCCACATCGAGCTTTTCCTGCTCGGCCAAGACCCGTTGATGAAATTGAATAACGAGAACAAACCAAATCAGAGCTGCCGAGAGGATAAGCCAGCTAATTGCAGAAAGCGCGAAGAATCCGCTCCATCGGCCCACAAAAAAGATAATGCCGAAAAACACAACGCTCAAAATCAGCGATGCCCGAGCTATGTATTCAGCACGTTTGGACGATATTGTCATTCTTTATCCTAAATTTTGTCTTCGAACAAAAAACCACGAATACGGTATATATTCAGTATATGCAAATTCTTTACAAGTTGTAAATTGTGTAATATAATAATAAACATCATTTATTTAGTATAGAGACAATTACAAAAAAGTTGTTACTTAAAATTGTGCCGCAAACGGGTAACAAACAATGCATAAGAAATTATTTACAATAGCAAAAAACACCTTTATAGAGACACTAAGACAGCCCGTTTATGCTGTAATAGTTGTCGCGGCTCTATTATTATTCCTTATAAGTCCGTCCCTTACTATGTACACGATGGACGACGACAGTAAACTCTTGCGCGAGATAGGGCTATCTACGCTGTTTTTGGCCAGTTTGTTCATAGCTATATTTTCTGCATCCGGGGCCGTGGCTGAGGAAATCGAAAATAAGACGATAATCACCGTTCTCAGTAAGCCGGTCCAACGTCCGATATTCATTATTGCTAAATTCTTTGGTGTGGCCGCTGCAGTAACCTTGGCACATTATATCTGCACTATTGCCCTGCTGATGGCAATCAGGCACGGCGTATTGTTATCGGTGAATGATACGTCCGACTGGACGGTTATAAGCACAGCGGCGGTTGTGGTTGTAGCGACATTTTTGCTAAGTGCTTTTTTTAACTACGTTTATGACTGGAAATTTTCGTCAACAGCCATCGTACTGCTCGGTATATTCGCCACGTTTGGCATAGTATTTTTATATTTTATTGACCGAAACTGGCAATTTAACCCAAAAGATAATGGCATAAATACGCTGGATGTCTATGGGGCGATATTGTTGCTGTTGGCTGCAATTATAATGGTGGCTTTGGCCGTGGCATTTTCTGCCAGATTTAACATTGTGGTAACGCTCTCGGCCTGTATCGGGATTTTTTTGTTAGGCCTTATAAGCGATTATACGTTCGGCAGATTCGCAGAGACGGAGTTGTGGGCCAAGGTAGGCAGGCTTTTGGTGCCGAATTTGCAGATTTTCTGGATAAGCGATGCGATTTATGAGGGCAGTGAAGTTCCTCTAAAGTATATACTGATAGGCGCTTCTTATGCCTTGTGCTATACGGTAGGGATTCTTGCCTTAGCCGTTGCTTTCTTCCAACGCCGGCAGGTGGGATAAAAAGTGCCTAAATGCAGTAAACGCAATAAATAACTTTAGTCACTTTAGCTCACTTTTTATAACCGCTATTTCATCACAGTTTTGCTGTTTTGAGCACTTGGCACAATCGCTCCAGACCTTCATAGGCAGTTTATCCTTTTGGATTACTTCAAAACCCAGCTTTTCAAAAAAGTCAGGATATAATGTAAGAGCAACAACCTGCGGTGCGCCAAGCAGAACGGCTTTTTCAATAGCGGCTGTCACGAGCGTTTTGCCAATCCCCTTATTGGTGTTTGCTTCCTCGACTGCCAGCGATTTTATCTCTGCCAGGTCTGACCAAATAACCTGCAAGGCGCAACAGCCAACCACCCTGTCGTTTACCTCGGCAACGAGGAAAGATTGCAGGTTCTCATAAATATCAGCCATTGACCGGAACAGCATCTTACTCTGTTCCGCATAAGAATTAATCAGAGAATAAATGGCTTTGGCATCGGTAATCTTTGCGTTGCGTACCTTCATAGATAAAAAGTATACCCAATCGTGTGAGATTTTCCAACATTAATCTTTGATGGAAACAGGGTTAGATGCAGGAAGCACCAAAAAAAAGAAAGGAAAAAAGTCTGGAAAAATGATTGCATATGGCTACAATGGCGGGGATTATGAGATTTATACTCATCGATAAGATTATTTCGCTGGAAAGCGGCAAAGTGATAAAGGCGGTCAAGGGCGTTTCTCTGGCTGAGGAATATCTGGCGGACCATTTTCCGACTTTTCCGGTGCTGCCGGGTGTGCTGTTGTTGGAAGGGCTGGTTGAATCAGCGTCTTGGCTGGTCCGAGAGGCGGAAAATTTCGCCCACAGTATGATATTACTTGAAGAGGCAAGAAATGTAAAATATAAGAGTTTCGTGGCACCGGGCGCCCAGATAGAATATACAGTTGAGGCGAAAACAATAGAAGAGAATATCAGCAGCTTCACCGGCTTCGGTTTCTCAGGCGGTGAGCAAATTGTGGAAGCGAAATTTGGATTAAGACACTTTAACCTTGCTGATAAGGATTCCACAATGGCGGCGACCGATGCAAAAATAATCGAAAATATGAAGAAACGATGGGAACTGCTAAGATAAATCATGGTTGCAGGAGGTAAAGAACTATGGCAATGAGTCGGGATGAGATTTTTCAGGAAGTTCAGGAAGTTCTGGTTGATGCGCTGGGAGTTGACAATGATGAGGTTACCTCTGAAGCGACCTTGATGGGGGATTTGGGCGCCGAAAGCATTGACTTTCTGGACATAGTATTCCGATTGGAAAAGGCGTTTGGAATAAAGATTCCGCGTGAAGAACTGTTTCCTGCCGAGAGCCTGATGAATAATCCTGCGTTTATCAGTAACGGTAAGTTGACCGAGGCAGGACTGGCCGAGTTGCGGGAGAAAATGCCGCACACCGACTTGGCCACGTTCGAGAATAACCCGGACATTAATAAACTGGGTGATTTGTTTACTGTCGGCGCGATTGTAAATTACATTGATACTAAACTGAACGCTGCGTAATAGTTTGAACTATTTTTGAGGTACTATCGGCAGGTTGACATTGAGCAATCCTGCCGATATTCTTAATAGGCGGAAATGCGCTGGATATGGATTGATAAATTTGTTGAGTTTCACAGCGGCCAAAGCGCCGTAGCGGTGAAAAATGTATCGCTCGCCGAAGAGCATTTACACGACCACTTCCCCGGTTTCCCCGTTATGCCGGAAAGCTTAATGATAGAGGCGATGGCGCAGACGTCGGGTATACTTGTCGGTGAGGCAAATCGTTTTAAGGAAAAGGTAATTCTTGCGAAGATAAAAAAGTGCGTTTTCTTTGATTACGTCAGGCCCGGCGATACACTGAAATTGTATGCGAAGATTGAAAGCATCGCCCCTGAAGCGGCAAGCACAAGCGGCAGGATTACCTGCGGTGAGAAGTTAATCGCCGAGATAGATTTGATGTTCAGCCATATCGACCAGAACCTGGCCGGCAAGAAGTTCCCGAAAGAAAATTTCGTGTTCACCGATACGTTCAAATCACTTCTGCAGGGTATATCTTCTGCTGGCGGCAGTACCGAAGCTGTGGAATCGGGGCAAGATTGATGAATTCGTCTCGTGTAGTAATAACCGGCCTGGGTGCTGTAAGCCCGCTTGGATTAACCGTTGGTGATATGTGGGGTGGCCTGTGCGCCGAAAGGTGCGGCATCGGTAAAATCACGGCGTTTGACCCGGCTGGTTTCGATTGCAAAATAGCGGGACAGGTCCCCGATTACAAGATACAGCAGTACGTGCCAAAAAGCCATCGTAAGGCCGTCAAGCTGATGTCCAAAGACATTGAACTGGCGGTCGTAGCCGCAAACGAGGCTTTAATCGACAGCGGACTCATCACAAAAGGAATCGATCCCGAAAAAGTCAACGTGAATCCTGAGCGTATGGCGGTCAATATGGGTGCGGGCCTTATAAGTTGTGACCTGATTGAGATGGCCCCTGCCGTGGCGGCAAGTATTACCGATGGCAAGTTCGATATGCGTAAGTGGGGTAAAGATGGTCTCTCGCTGGTGACACCCTTGTGGCTGCTGAAATACCTGCCCAATATGCTGGCCTGCCACATAGGCATCATTCACGACATCGAAGGCCCGAGCAATACGATAACCTGTGCGGAGGTTTCTGGATATATCGCGATAGCCGAAGCTGCGGAGGTCATCAGACGCGGCAGCAGTGACATAGCGGTGGCCGGCGGCGCGGAATCGAAGATAACTCCGATATTGATAATGCGTCAGTGCCTGATTAAAAGAGCGACCATCTGGCATAACGATGACGCCGAAGGAGCGTGCAGACCATTCGACGCTGATGCGAGCGGCTCGGTGTTTGGCGACGGCGGCGGTGTCATTGTTTTGGAGAATCTCGATAATGCGGCCAATCGCGGCGCCAAAATTTACGCCGAATTAGTCGGCGCCGCTCAAAGCGCCTGCCTGCCTCGACTCGCCGTCTTCGGCGAGGCGGGTATAAACCCT
>CAIYOL010000211.1 GCA_903927855.1 uncultured Planctomycetota bacterium | reverse complement strand
GAGGTCGGGCCGTCGGTGTTCTTTTCGCTGTTGGTGATAGCCGTTGCCTTTTTGCCGGTATTCACGCTTGTCGACCAGGAAGGCCGGCTCTTTAAACCCCTCGCATACAGCAAAAACCTTGCAATGGCAATCGCCGCGATTCTGGCGATAACCCTTGACCCCGCCATTCGTATGCTGTTTACCCGAATGGATTATCATCATTTCAAACCCGCGTGGCTGTCAAAGCTGTACAATACCATCACCGTCGGCAAATATTATCCCGAAGAACAGCATCCGGTTAGCAGGGTACTGTTCGCGGTGTATGAGCCTGCCTGCAATTTTGTTCTTGAGCATCGCAAGGCGACTATTATTTGTGCGATTGTTCTGATGATAATAACCGTGCCTGTATATTTCCACCTTGGCTCCGAGTTTATGCCGCCGTTAAATGAGGGGACTATTTTGTATATGCCGACGACCCTGCCCGGCATATCTGTTACGGAAGCCGCAAATTTGCTGCAGGTGCAGGATAAGATGTTGATGTCATTTCCTGAGGTTGAGCGAGTATTCGGAAAGGCCGGACGGGCCAACACGTCGACCGACCCGGCGCCCTTTTCGATGATGGAGACAACCGTTGTTCTAAAAGACAAGCGTTACTGGCCAAAGACAATGACATGGGAAAAGCTGATAGATAAAATGAACAACGCGATGCAGATACCCGGCGTCACAAACGCCTGGACTATGCCCATAAAAGCGAGAATCGATATGCTCTCGACCGGCGTGCGGACGCCGATAGGCATTAAAATTTACGGACCCGACCTCGGCGAGATTGAAAAAATAGGGATTCAGATTGAGCAAATCGTCAAGCTGTTGAAGGGTACTCGCAGCGTATATGCAGAGCGGGTTTCGGGCGGCTATTTTGTGGATTTCAATCTTAAGCGGGAGCAGCTCGCAAGATACGGATTGAGCATACAAGATGCCGAAGAAATCATAACCTCCGCCATCGGAGGCGAGAATATAACTACCGCAATCCATGGACCTGAGCGTTACAGCGTAAACGTCCGATATGCCCGCGATTATCGCGACGACTTGGAGAAACTCCAGCGGGTCTTGGTCCCGACAGCTTCAGGTGCACAGATACCGCTGGGTGAGCTTGCAGATATCAGCGTATCTCTGGGGCCTTCGATGATACGCGACGAAAATGGAATGCTGGCCGGCTACGTTTACGTCGACATCGCCGGCATAGATATCGGCACTTATGTTACCCAGGCAAAAAGGGCGGTTGCCGGACAACTGCAGCTGCCCTCTGGTTACGCCCTGCAATGGAGCGGCCAGTTTGAAAATATGCTGCGGGTTAGACAGCGCCTCAAAGTCGTGGTCCCGCTGACGCTTTTAATCATATTCATTCTGCTTTACGCAAACACGAAAAACATCGTCAAAACCGGCATTGTAATGCTGGCCGTGCCGTTCTCGCTTATTGGGGCTATATGGTTTTTGTATATTCTCGGTTACAACGTCTCGATAGCGGTCTGGGTTGGCATGATAGCTTTGATGGGGCTTGATGCCGAAACAGGCGTCTTTATGCTGCTGTTTCTCGACCTCTCTTTCAATGATATGGTCTCGCAGGGCAGAATGAGGACCTTCGCGGATTTAAAAGAGGCCATCATTCACGGCGCGGTCAAACGAATCCGTCCCAAGATGATGACCGTTATGGCGATGTTTATGGGCCTTATTCCGATTATGTATTCGATGGGGACAGGCGCCGATATGATGAAGCGAATCGCCGCGCCTATGGTTGGTGGTATCCTTACCAGCTTCATCCTCGAACTGCTCGTTTATCCGCCGTTGTACGCAATGTGGAAGCAGCGGGAAATTCGCAAAGCGGAAAAAATGATTTCAGGATAACTCGATACCGGTACAAAATGAATCCGCAGCAATTAGAAAAATACACTTCAGCAATAACACTTTCCGATATGGAAATTTTTGTCTTTCCCGAGCTGATGTTAAGCTTGGTGCTGGCTGATATTATGAGCCCCGTCATCTGGCAGTGGCGCCAGCTGGATTGCTTTAAAAAGCTCCAGGGTAAAAGCGGCTACAGAAAATTGATGCGCCTTAGACAATTCATAATGGACGAATTCGATTTCAACCTCGACCTCGAAACCTGGGGCCTTACCAACAAAGACAAAGAAATTAAGCGGTTCGCAGGCTTTATACCCTCGGAGGTAATAGCCGAAAGCAATGCCCTTTTCGGCTACCACGGCGACAGTTATTATTTCGACGTTGACATCCGCAAGCATTTCGGCCTGGATAAATACGATAGCGACGTCATCCCATACTGGAAAACCGAAACCGTCGAGGCAATGAATGCCTTTCGCCTCAAAGAAGGTTACAAAACCGCTGCTGGTGAATGCGTGTCCCTTGCCGCTCTTTACGTCGCCGCCGCCTTTATAGTTTGTGGAGTACCGCTCGAAGATATTTATATGATTCTCACGCCCCTGCATTCGCAGAATTTCATTGATGTACAGGATGGGATGCTCACTAATAATAGAAGACTGGTTACGAAAACAATGTGGTTTAACGGCACCGCCATATCCATTAAGGCACAGCGGGCGTTGCGCAATGAAAACGTAACAATTGTCGCCCACCCCTCCGGCTATGTGCACTGCTTGTATAAAGATGCCACAATAGATAAACAGCTTTATCAGGATTTCACCCGAAAGCTCGGTTCGTATCTTTCAGCAGAATTGAATCTTGAGGTCTTCGCAAGTTTTTTGAGAAGCCGCGAGGAATACCAGAAATTCTTTCAGCTTTGCCGCGACTGTCACACCAGGCCAAATTTTTTAAGGGCCGAGGCCCTCTTTAATTATGAGCACAACAGCGATTACAAAATCGCCTGTAAAACACACGACAAGCTGCTTGCAGAAGTCTCCGATGAGGATTTTATCCCGTATGAACTGCCCGGCAGAATTCGCTGCGACAAGCTCGAAGATTTTCTGCAAAAACAAAAACCCGACCTGAGAAACCCCGCAGGCAAAACCGCTTTGAAAAGTTTTCTTGGGATGATTATTTCTGATGCACAAAAATTCGTCGATGAGCTGGCAGATTTCGTCCGCATCGAAGCAAAACTCCCATCTTCGGACAAAAATTTTGTGCCCTCCGAACCGATTAAAATCCCCATAGATTATTCCAGGGAGCAGATAGTTGATTATCTCCGGCGAATACGTCAGAGCAATACAACCGCAG
>CAIYOL010000210.1 GCA_903927855.1 uncultured Planctomycetota bacterium | reverse complement strand
TGCCAGAAGGGTTTATTCAAAACACTGGAACTATCGATACCACTGAATTCCAGGGCCGTTCTATTCGCTTCTATAAGAACTCCATCAATATTCATTAAGCCAATGAACTGGAAGGTTTGGTCAAAAATAGCACGAATCTTTATTTCACTCTCCCGTAGTGCCTCCTCTGCTTTTTTGCGATCGGTAATATCCCTGAAAATACCCGTAAGATACGTTTTTCCGCCGAACGTTATTGCAAAGGAGCTAATGTCAGCATAAAAAACACTGCCGTCTCTTCTTTTGACCGGAATATCTTCGGCCAGCGGAATTTCTCTTCTGGCCAGTTTCCCAAACCGTTCTAAAGCATAAGGCAAATGTTCCTTCGGATGGATATCTGAGATGGTCATATTTTTGATTTCTTCCGGTGTATAACCAAGCATTCTACACATAGTTTTATTGCCGAGGTAAAACTCTTTGCTTTTCACATCCGCTAGGAGTATTCCGTCGGCGGCATTGTCGAAAATGGCTTTGAATCTCTGTTCGGACTCCTTTAGCTTTTCCTCTGCCTGCCTGCGTTCGGTGATATCCCTGAAAATACCCGTAAGATATGTTTTTCCGCCCAATATTATTGGAAAGGAGTTAATATCGGCATAAAAAACACTGCTGTCTTTTCTTTTCACCGGAACATTAGCCTCTGTAATTTCTCTTCTGGCCTGTTTCTCAAAAACTCTAATAACGGAAGATAAATGTTTCTTCGGATGGATGTCTGAAACTGTCAGATTTTTGATTTCTTCCGGCTTATAACCAAGCATTTTGCAAATGGCTTTATTACCGAGGTAGAATTTTTTGCTCTCCACATCTGCCAGAAGTATTCCATCCGGGGCATTGTCAAAAATGGCTTTAAATCTTCCTTCGGACTCCTTTAAGTTTTCTTTTGTTCGTTTGTATTCGGTGATATCTTCCACAATTTCAATGAAGCTGTTTATAGAACCATCTGATTCGAAAACCGGAAAGGTTCGAAGGTGAGCTGAAATACGGCTGCCGTCATCACGGACACCTTCGGTTTGGACCTCGGCAGGAAGTCCCGTAGCCATACTCCGCGTACCGGGACAGTGCAGACAAGCGGATTTGCGTTTTTCGAATTCCTTGAAACAATACTTACCTACAAACTTGCTGTGGGGCTTCCTGAAAATTCTACCCTGACCGACGTTAGTCGTAACTATCCTGTGGTTAGCGTCTATGAGAGTAATTCCGAAGTGGATATTTTCTATAAGGGTTTTATAGAGCAGTTCGTTTATTTTCGGCGAGATTTGCTGAATCCTGCCGTTTTTGGGGTTTGCGGACTTTTTCCTTTTAACTGGCATTGTTTACTCCCTTAAGCCTACTGTAGCAAAGTGATTATGGCTTATACGCTTATTTAAATCAATGCGATTTTGTCAGTATTTTGGCCAAAAGGGGGATTAAAAGATATATGTTAAATATATAGTAAACTTTTTGAAAAATTTGCAAAAAATGTTGGAAAAAGCTTGACTTTTGTTGTGTAATATATTAAAATACCAACCTTGTTAAGTGAATATTTAAAAAGTGTGCATCTAAAGGACAAAAAGACGGGGTGAAGTTTAGCAGGGGCGGAAAATTAACCCGAAAAGTTAGCCCAAGCTGGTCCAAGAGAGGAGTGGTTAAACAAGGAAGGGATTCGTTATGAAAAAAGTCCACGAGAATATACCGGAGGACAACGCCGAGGCTGAGAGGGGGTATCGAGACAGGATAGACCTGCTGCGGAGCAGGGTGGGTTTGCTTACAGGCGAGGAAAGGGTGCTGATGACAATGTATATAGAGAACGGCAACAGCTTTCGGCAGATGGCGAGATTAGTCGGCGTCAACGAGGTGAACATAGCGCGAAGAATCCACAGGGCAACAGAACGGCTGATGAACGGGGAATATATAACGTGCCTGCGAAGCAGTGACAAGTTCAGCAAGGGGGAGCTGGATATCGCGAAGGATTATCTTCTGACGGGGTTATCGATGAAAAAGATTGCGAAGAAGCGCGACGCTACCTACTACTGCGTCCGCAAGACCTTAAAGAAAATCCAAGGGATAATCGCCCTGCCGGAGGTGAAGGCGGCGGCCTGCGCGTAGCAGACAAACAGAGGAGAGGGAACAAATCCACCAGAGGCGGATAAATCTTTATGCCGAGTTATAACATTTCAAAAACTTTAGGCCAGCAGGGACAAATAAGTGAAAGAGGCGTGGCAGTGATGAGGATGTTCGGTCTGACGAAGGACAGGCTCAGTAAAAACATCTGCACGGTCAACTGCCAACTGGAAATCAACGAGGGAGACGTCGTATATATTACAGGGCCATCGGGGGCGGGCAAAAGTGTGCTGCTGAGAGAATTAGAGAAAGTTATTCCGGCTTCGGAGAGGGTGAACCTCAACAAAATAGAACTCGCCGAGGACAAGTCGGTGATTGACTGCATTGATGGGGACTTTGTAGAAGGGCTGAAGATGCTGAGCATCGCGGGACTGAATGACGCATTCTGCGTTTTAAATCGGCCGGCGAATTTAAGTGACGGGCAGAAGTACCGGTTTCGGCTGGCGGTTGCGCTTGGTTCGACAGGCTCACCACAAACCGGCTCGTCGGTGGCGAAATTTATCTTTGCGGACGAATACTGCTCAGAGCTGGACCGCATTACCGCAGCGGTGATTTCATACAACATACACAAGTATGCAAAACGGACGGGCGTAACATTTATACTGGCGTCGAGCCATGATGATATACTGCTTGATTTGGCACCTGACGTATTAGTGGTAAAGGAATTATCGGGGGCGACACGGGTTACTTACAAAGTTTAAAGGTTAAAACTGAAAATTCAAAATTGAAACTAAAAAGTTGAAAGTAAAAATACTGGTTTTGGTTTCCGCCATAGGCGGATAGAATTGTAAATAGTATGGCTGAATCAAAAAATATTTTGTATACGATAGGTCATTCGAATCACAAGATAGAAGACTTCATAAGTCTATTAAAGCGGTATGGAGTTGCCTGCGTTGCGGACGTTCGCTCAGCTCCTTACAGCAGATATTGTCCGCAGTTCAATAAGGACACTCTCGCGGCGGCACTTAGAGCGGCTGGCATTGAGTATATGTTCTTAGGCAAGGAATTAGGCGGCAGGCCAAGCGATTCTTCCTGTTATGAAGAGGGTTGTGTGAATTTTCAACGTGTTGCTGAAAGAGAAGAGTTCAAGCAAGGGATTGAACGTCTGCTTGCAGATATTCCGAAGCAAAATATCGCATTGATGTGCGCGGAGAAGGACCCTTTAGAATGCCACAGGACTATTCTCGTATCGAGGCATCTGAAAGAACACAATATCCAAATAAAACACATTCTGGCAGACGGGAGCATTGAGGAACATACCGAAGCAGAACGCAGATTAGTCGAGATGCTCAAGATAGAGCCAGCCCTTTTCGAATCCACGGAAACAATTGAGCAGGCATATGACCAGCAGGCCGAGAAAATGTGCCGTCGAGTGAAGAAGTAATATCCAAGCAGCATAATAGGGGACGAGGTCGGGGGCGTTGATTTTCAATTTTTTATTAGGGCGTAAAGATGCGGAGCTGCAGTGTAATTAGAAACCTTCGGATTGTTCGTGGGGATTTCGAGGATTATAAGAAGCTTTCGAGGTTTCATTATCGAGACAGCCGGCCGGGGGCATATACCTGGAATTATTATAATGGGAATAGTACGATCCATCCGGT
>CAIYOL010000209.1 GCA_903927855.1 uncultured Planctomycetota bacterium | reverse complement strand
GATCTAGTTACCTCCGCCGGCAAATCGGATTGCTCAAACCGGGCTTCTGTGGCCTGCGTTTGGGCGTCCAAAACGGCAAACGGCGATTCAACCTTCAGCGTACAGGCCGTTGCGTTATCAAGAAGCAATACCCGTATCCAAAACTGCTGCTCGATATCCATTTGCGGGGTGGTTCTGCCGAGTTGCCTCGCCTTGCACCCACCAAGGATTATCAACCAAAGCAAAAAAACCACACGACAATAGCATATGGCGTATGATTTATGGCAGATAGAAAATTGTATTTTCAATTCTAAACTTTTAACTTTGAACCTTCCCTCGACTGTGCTCGGGATGGTAAGCGAACCTGTCTTGAGCAATTTACGGTGAGCCCGCCGAACCAAGTCCATTTAATCCAGGCTTCGCAGAGATAACCCAAGGTTGCTAATGGCTTTTTTAATTTCGTTTAAGCTTGTTACGCCGAAGTTTTTAACGCCGAGAAGTTCGGCTTCTGTCTTGTGTATCAATTCTCCGATTGTGCGTATATTGAGCTTTTGCAGGCACTTTCGAGCACGAACCGATAATTGAAGGTCATCCACAGGTTTGCTCAAAATACCTTCATATTCCCCTTTTACGCCGCTGCGGTCAAAGGTATCCGGCACAGCAAACTGCTTTTCATCCAGAGATGCACCGAGATGCAATCCTTTAGATTCGAGAATGGCCTTTATCTCCCGCAACGAGGTTTCACCAAAATTCTTATAAGACAGCAGCTCCACCTCAGTGATGTTCAAAAGGTCCCCGACTGTTTCGATATTCATTTTTTTGAGACAGTTTCTGCTGCGCACTGACAGCTCAAAATCTGAGATTGGAGTTTCAAGAATTTGAGTCCTGCGGTCTTTTTTCTTTTCTTTTTCTTCGTCGTAGAACATTGTTTTTGAGCTTTCAATGTCTTTCTTGAACAGGTTTGCTCTTTGGTGATTGGGATGATACTTTAAGACCTTATCAATACATCGGGCTGCCTTGTCGAATTCGCCCACATCTTCATAAAGCACCGCCAGATTCAGTAAAGCGCTTACATAAACCGGAGCAGTCGATGCAATTTGTTTGTAGTAATCAATCGCCGCCTCTTCATCGCCGGATAAATCGCAACGGTACGCTAAATGGAAAAGAGCCTTTTGGTGATTCGGAGATAATTCCAAAGCTGTTTTGTAACTGTCGGCTGCCTTTTCGTAAAGTCCCTGTGCTTCCTGAAGACGGCCAAGCTGGTAGTGATATTCGGCACTTACGTTTTCAAAATTGGCCAGTGTCTTAAGTTCCTTTGCCGCAGCGTCAAAGTTGGACGCATAACGATACGTAGCAGCTTTTTCCAGCGTTATGTTCACTTTGTCCGCCTCGTAATCGAGGGCCTTTTGCAGGTTCTTGACGGCTTCATCGAATTCTCGCATTCGGCGAAGTGTAAAGGCTAAGTAGATGTACTTCTCCTTGCAGTCTTTTGCTTTTTCTAATCTCTTGACCGCCTCGGCATCGTCACCGAGAATAAAAAGGCCGATTCCTGTCGCCAAGGATGCCTTCTGACCCGTCCCGGACATATTTTCTTCTACCTGCTTGCCGAACGCTATACGATTGGCCTCGCTGGAATGAACAAAAGCCGATAATTTCTCAATATCCCCCAGCGATGGCAACGTATCGGCAAATAAGTCTATTTGACATTCTGCAATCTGTTCCATAGAAATCTGCTCCTTATTCATCTTGCATAGGAAAGTCGCTATTATAATACGAAAATAAGGATTGGCAATAGATTTCTTCAGGCCGACAGTATATATTGTGCCCTTAAGCCCTCTGGACAGGTGGAAATTTTTATGTATACTAAACCTCCTCAAAAAACAAAGGCACAATGAAGCTTGTTTTGAACAATGTAACTTACCATAATTGCCCCGTGCATCTGCGCGAAAAGGTCGCTTTTACCCCGGAAAAACGCCGTATCCTGCTGAAAAAAATGCGTGCCGAGAAACACATTTTCGAAGCGGTTATCCTCGAAACCTGCAACCGGTCCGAATTTTACACCTATGCCAAAAAAGATTTCGAGGTAGGCGATTTCCTGGCGGAGCTTATCGGACAAGTGCAACCGGAGGCGCTCGATACCTGGAGCAAATACAGCCGCCAGAGCATTGGGGCCGACGCCATTCGGCATCTTTTTGAAGTCGCCGCAGGCCTTGATTCGCAAATGCTCGGCGAAAATCAGGTCCTATCCCAGGTAAAATCCGCCTACACAGAATCTATCAACTGCCGGATGAGCAAATTCCTGCTCCACCACCTCTTTCATGAGGCCTTTCGGGTAGGAAAATCCGTGCGGACCAATACCGACATCAACTGTGGTGCGGTTTCAATAAGTTTGGCTGCTGTAGAGCTGGCCAAAAAGAAAATCGATTTGTCCACTGCTAAGGCGATGGTAATAGGCGCAGGGGAAAATGCGGCCGTTGCAGCAAGGTATCTCCTCAAAGCACATCTGCCGACTTTGATTATTGCAAACCGCAATACGAAAAAAGCTCAGACCCTCAGAACACAGTTTAAAGCAGGCGAAATAATCACTCTGACCGATATTGCCCACAGGTTGTCCGATGTCGATCTTGTGATTAGCTCGACCGCCGCCGCTGAACCGGTAGTAACATATCAGACCGTCGCACGTAGTCTGTCACGCAGAAAAAAACCGCTGCTCATAATAGACCTTGCAGTACCTCGCGATATAGACCAGCAAATCAACCAGTTCCAATGCGTTTCTCTGTTCAATATCGACGATTTGAATGAGCAGATAAGTCTGAACAAGGAAAAACGAAGCCGTGAGATTCCAAAAGCCAAAACAATCGTTGCGGAATTTACGGATAAATTTATACAATGGTATGATTCGCTCGACCTCATACCGACAATCGCACAATTGACGCAGCAAGGCCTTAACCTGGCCCACAGCGAAGTTAAACGATACGCAAAAGATTTTGGCCAAACCAGTAATGATAAACTGCAGCTTTTCGCCGAGTCCCTCGTTAAGAAAATGCTGCACGGCCCAATCACCTTCCTCAAAAACAGCTCCGACGAAAAACCGAGCACAGAACAACTCCATGCGGTCGATCTGATAAACAAAATGTTCCTCTCTCAAAGTAAACGCGGTTAACTATGAATGTCCTTACCGTTGCAACCCGGGGTGGAGATTTGGCCGTCGCTCAAACGCAGATTATCATCTCGGTTTTGAAGAAAACTCATCCGGACATACAAATCAAAGTCAGAAAAATAACCACAAAAGGCGACCGCGATAAACGCACTGCCTTGTGGGATTTAAAAAGCAGTGGCTTTTTTACTAGCCAAGTAGAGGATGCTCTCATAGCAGGAGAAGCTGACTTCGCCGTTCACAGCTTCAAAGACTTGCCCACACGGGACCGGGAAGGATTGGCTATTACAGCGGTCTGCGACAGAACATTCCCTGAAGATTGCCTGATAACAAATGCTGCGGTCGACTCAATAAAACAGATTCCCCAATCTGCAAAAATCGGTACTTCCAGCTTGAGACGCGCCGCTCAGATAAAACATCTAAGGGCCGACCTCGTTCCTGTCCCTATTCGCGGCAATGTCCCGACGCGAATAAAATTGCTGCAGCAAGGCAAATTCGATGCCGTCATTTTAGCCCGCGCCGGAATAGAACGGCTCGGCTTAGGTAAAAAAATATCCTTATGCTTCGACCCGCAGCAATTTATCCCTGCACCGGCTCAGGGGACGCTCGCCGTTCAAACAAAAACAAATGACCCAGCCGTAACAAAATTGATTGCCGCCATAGATGACAAAAACCTCAGAGCAATTACCTTTGCAGAGCGTCAGGTTCTGGTTACAATGCAGTGCGGCTGTCACGCCCCCGTAGGGGCCTTTGCAAAAATAATCGGAAACGATATGGGAATCTGCGCATTCATATCTGATGTGGGAGGCAAAAACTTCATCAGCCGCCGCATCACTGGCCCAGCGGCCGACGCTGGCAAACTCGCTGAAAAAATCGCCAATGACATCCTCGACGCCGGCGGCAGAGAAATCCTGGAAAAACTCGAAAAACAATGAGCAAAAAAGGCAAAGTATATCTCGTCGGAGCAGGCCCCGGCAGGGTTGATTTAATCACCATCCGCGGCGCCGAACTTCTCAAAATCGCCGACTGCGTAATCTACGACAAACTGGCCAACCCCGCTTTGTTAAAATTCGCACGCCCCGACGCCGAACTTATTAATGTCCCCAAACGTATCGGACCCGGCTCCGCCACCCAAGACCAAATCAATAACCTGCTGGTCGAAAAAGCAACCCTCGGAAAAATGGTTGTCCGCTTAAAAGGCGGTGACCCGGGCATATTCGGCAGGACCGGTCAGGAACTGTCAGCACTCATTAAGACAGGCATCGATTTTGAAATAATCCCCGGCGTAACTGCTGCCGTCGCCGCAGCCGAATCCGCCGGAATCCTGCTGACCGATAGGGACTATAGCTCACAGGTGGTATTCGTCACAGGCCAGGAGGCCGAAGGAAAACAACAAAGTAATATCGATTGGCATCTCCTCGCCAAATTCTGCGGCACCATAGTCTTCTATATGGCGATGGAAAATCTGGAGCTTATCACGAAGCAGTTGTTAAAAAATGGTATGGCGGAAGAAACACCAACAGCGGTAATAGCTGATGCCACATTGCCGAGTCAAAAAACTGTAAGGGCTTCGCTTAAACAGATTACCGAAACGTGCAAAGAAAATAAAATTGAACCGCCCGCGATTGTGGTCATCGGCACCGCCGCCGATGAAAAACTCAATTGGCTTGCCAATAAGCCCTTGTTCAGCAAAACCATCGTCATAACCCGCGATGCCGAAAGCAACGCCGATTTCACAGCCAAAATTATCGCCAAAGGCGGTTGCCCCATAGAATTTCCGACAATTAAAATCGAACCGTTGACGCAGACAAACCAGTTCCTGCAAACACTCACAAAACTCGCCGAATATGATTGGCTCATTTTCACCAGCGCAAACGGCGTAACAGT
>CAIYOL010000208.1 GCA_903927855.1 uncultured Planctomycetota bacterium | reverse complement strand
GAGCAGTACACTCCCCCGCCATATCCGGCTCCAAAGCCGATTCCTGTAACGTTGTTGTCTGCAATCGTACAATTGACGATGTTAGGCTCCGAGTACCAATTGGCCGAAATACCCCCGCCGTCCCTGCTGGCAAAGTTACCGGTTATCAGGCAGTTCTTTACAAGTTCGGTATTCCCGCCCGGTACAGTCTCGCCATAAACGCCCTTGCTGGAGAAATAGATTCCGCCGCCGGAGCCATTTGTATTATTACGGGCGATATTGCAGTCAACAATCCCCACATTAGCGCCAAGGGCACATATCCCGCCGCCCTGGCCGGCCGGAGCGTTAGCTTCATTTCCGAAGAAATTACTTCCAATAATATTGGCCGTCCCGCCGACGAAAAGCACACCGCCACCGTGGAATGCTGAATTGCCTAAAAAGTTGCAGTCCTCAATCTGCGGGTCAGACCAAGTCCAATACAAACCTCCGCCGACGGTCGCTGCATTGTCTTTGAAAGTGCAGCCCTCGATAGTAAGGTCTGCCCCATCTTCGAAAGCTATTGCACCACCATAACTGACGAACAAGTCACTGCTAATCCCTTGTGTGCCACTGTTGGTATCAGCTAAGTTGTTATTGAACAGACAGCCTACAAATTGCGCCGTGCTGGTTCCAGCAACGTACACCGCACCACCGAAGTTATCTATCTTCCAGTGTATGCTCGGCTCATCCCTATAGGGAAGCGGCGTACCGCCCTGACCGCAAATTCCATTGGTGCCCCCGAAGCTCTGATTATTGATAAAAGTGCAACCTATAAATTCCGGAGAGCAAGTCGGGCCGACATATACCGCACCACCGCGGCCGGTGTATTCAGTGTACAGGTCAAAATAACCAACATAATCATTTGGATCCGGCCCATAATATGTCCGATGGTCACCATTTCGCCAGTCGTAATTGTAAAAGTAGCTACCTTCCCCGTAATACCAGCCGCCACCTGGTCCGCCACGTCCCCAGGAAGCGGGGACTCCGGCGGCCATGGTGTTACCAGTGCCGCCATCACCTCCATTGCCTCCGATAGCGACGTTGTTTCTAAAAGTGCAATTCATAAAGATAGGGCTGCTGCTGTTTAAACAGGCAGCGCCGGCGCCGTAGGCCCTTCCCGGCCAACCACCATCACCTCCATCCACATGCGCTGTGCAGCCAGTAAAACCATTGCCGCCATTGTCGCCTATAACGGTGCAATCAGAAATTATGCAGTTCTTAATAGTCGGCGAAGCATTATAAAAACAGCCTATCCCGCCACCGGCATTCAATCCACCGTTGCTTCCGTTCATGTTGTCGGGGCACGATGTGCCAGCAAGCGCAGTTATGCCACCACCAATAAATCCTCTAATTGTAAGACCGTTCAGAACTGTATTATTGCCTACGTCATAAAAACGGAACATAGTGAAGCGGAAATCGCTAGGACCAACACCCATCTCGATAATCGTATTAGCAACACAGCAGGGGTCATCAGGATTAGTGCTGGTTATGGTAATCGCCCTACCGTTGATTGCAAAACCCTCAGAAGTATAATAAGGCTGGGACGCCGAACTAATTTCAATTATATCTCTATCGCACGCATCATCGATGGCAGCCTGAATTGTCGGATAATCACCGGGAATATAGAGCGTTCGCGGCGTATAAAACCTGACAGTGACTTCCCTGTGCGCATTCATAGTTACCGTATTATTACGTGAATCTGAGATGTCGTCGTCTGTACCGGTCCATATAACAACTTCAGAATGATCCGGTATTGCAGTAAGTGTCACAACTTCGCCCGGGGTGTGCAGGGTTCTGCCCGAAGGCGTAACCGTTCCATTGCCTATTATATGAACAATCAGGTAATACAACCCGTTCGGCTCAAACGCAACAGAGACCGTCTTATCCGAATCCATAGTAACGGCATTGGTCGCAGCCGTTGACGTATCATCGTCGGTGCCGTGCCACTGCCACACCCTGTAGCTGACGTCAGGTACAGCATTAAGGTCGACGACAATGCCGGGCTTAACCAGCCTGGTGTTCGGCTCGTTTCTGGCTGACAAGGTGAACTGGTCTGGCGGAATTGAGTAGTTGGCGTCAATTGTGCCGTTTGGCTCAAAGTCTCCCCCCGTAGACACTTCTATTGTCAGTGTGAACTGATAGAAATCCGCTCTGACAACCTTATCGGAATTCATCGTAACGGTGTTATTCGGGTCGGTGGAGGCGTCATTATCTGTCCCTGTCCATCGCACAGAATAGCCCGGTTTGGCCGTCGCATGGAGCGAAACCACTGTTCCTACCTTGACCAGCCGTGTGTTGGGGTCTCCGATTGTGAACGAGTCATCGCCTCCGCCCGTTGCAGAGAGCGTGCCGCCAGCGCTATTCACGACCCCTATGGTAAGCGAGTACCGCGGCGCTATACCCGTCGCCTCGTAATGATAACCCATATCAATAACGTTATTAGTGATAGAATCAGTAACGAGGTCGGTTCGAGTAGTCAGCGGCATACCCATAATTAACTCAAGGTCACTGGCATTACCTAATCCT
>CAIYOL010000207.1 GCA_903927855.1 uncultured Planctomycetota bacterium | reverse complement strand
GATTGACCTGCCCGATTTCGCCTTGTTAAGATACGTTGCGATTATAGATTTTTTGAATGACCAGCAGTATCCTCCGAATATGCGGATGGCTCTGTATAACCGCATAAAATTAGAAAGGCCGGAACTGGCCGAACAGTTCGAAAAGCAGGAGGAAGAACTCTCTAAGCAACTCGAACAGTCAAAATAACCTGTGGTCTAGAACACGCGCTCTCCGTATGCACAATGAACTTTTGCAACAACTGACACCTTCACAAAAAAAAGCGGTCTTTCACCTTGAAGGGCCGTTGCTTGTCCTCGCCGGCCCTGGCAGTGGTAAAACCCGGGTTATTACTTACCGAATCGCCGCACTTATCGAATCAGGCATCCAGCCATATAATATTTGCGCGATAACTTTCACCAACAAAGCTGCTGACGAAATGCGCCAACGGGCAATCACCCTCGGCACTTCCGGCGGGGCCTATATCAGCACCTTTCATTCTTTATGCGTAAGAATCCTTCGAAAATATGCTGATAAGGCACAAATAAACCCCAATTTCAGTATTTACGACGACGCCGACCAGACCAGGTGCATTAAGCAGGCCGTCCAAGACTGCGAGCTTGACACCGCAAATTTCCCGCCTGCTCGAATGCTCGAAAATATTTCCAAACTGAAAAATAGACTCATAGACGTCGATACTTTCAAAGCAGAAGCCGACGATTTTCTTCACAATACATTAGGCAGAATATATGCCCGCTATCAGAGCATCTTAAGCGAAAATAGTGCTCTGGATTTTGACGACTTACTGATGAAAACCGCTTTTTTGCTCCGCAGTTGTCCAGATGTTTGTTCTGAGCTTGGAAACCGCTTCAAATTTCTCCTCATCGACGAATACCAGGATACTAATCACGCACAGTATAATATCGCCAAAGCCCTTGTTTCGGCGCACAATAATATCTGTGTAACCGGCGACCCCGACCAGTCCATATACCGCTGGCGCGGCGCAGATATCCGCAACATATTGGCCTTCGAAAATGATTGGCCCAATGCCGTTGTCGTTAAACTCGAAGAAAACTTCCGCAGCAAACCAGAAATACTTGAAATAGCCGACAAGTTGATTGCACAAAATCAAAACCGAAAACAAAAAAAGCTCATCCCAACAAAACCACCGCCTGCACATGTTGCCATAAACGCCTTTGAGGATGAGCTTGAAGAAGCCGAAGGTATCGCCCGACAGGTCAAAGAGCTGGCCGAAAGCGGTGCTTCTCTAAAAGACATAGCCGTATTCTATCGTGTTAATGCCCAGAGCCGCCTGCTCGAAGAAGCATTCATCCGGAACAAAATACAGTACCAGATTGTCCGCGGCGTGGAGTTCTACGGCAGAAAAGAAATCCGCGACATCCTTGCCTACTTGAAAATCCTTGTTAATCCCGATGATGAAGTTGCCCTGCTGCGCATCATTAACACACCTGCCCGCGGCATAGGAAAAACTACGATTGACAAAATCCGCTTCTTCGCCGACCGCAATAACATCGCTTTTTTCGAAGCCCTGAAAAAAGCAGAGCATATCGATTCCCTCTCCGAAGCCACAAAGGCCAAAATTGCTGCTTTTATCAATATGCTCAATGACTTCAAAAAAAACATTACAGGTAAGGTTGCACCGCTCATCGAGCGCGTCTTTATCGAGTCCGGCCTGGAAAAGTCACTTCGGGAAACCGGCCCCGATGGACAAAATGCCGTCGATAATGTAAACGAGCTGATAAACGCCGCTGCTCAATATGACCAACAGGCCGAAGAGCCCTTACTGCTTGATTACCTTCACCAGATAGCCCTTTTTAGCGATGTCGACGCGTATGACGCATCCAAAGGCTGTGTCGCTTTTATGACTTTGCACTGCGCTAAGGGCCTCGAATTTGAAAATGTCTTCATCACCGGTGTCGAAGAAGGCCTATTACCCCACGAAAGAAGTAATACCGATGATAAAGATGAGTTGGAGGAGGAACGCCGGCTCTTTTTCGTCGGCATTACCCGCGCCAAATCCGGCCTTTATATAAGCTACGCTCAATACCGTAAAATACGGGGCCAGCAGCTTCGAACAATACCCTCGCAATTCCTTTTTGAGCTTGGAACCGACTTCACCGACCGACCGCAGGAGAATCAGTATTGTTATGATGATACTGACGATGATACCAGCCAGATTACCCAGAGCTTTGCCGCAGGCCAAACGGTTCGCCACAAATTGTTCGGCCTCGGCACCGTCAAAGAGTTTATCGATATGGGTGAAAACAGCGTCGTCGTTGTCAGATTTAACACAGGACAAATAAAATCACTTATGTTAAAATACGCCGACCTTGAAAAACTAAATAATATTTAGCTCTCGGCTTCATCGGTGGGCTTAGATTATTAGGGAGTACATTCGTGTCAGAATCACAAATTAACCTTTACTACAAAAACGTTACTGCTGAAATCATAGGCAGCGAGCACGGCATCACTGACGCACAGCTAAAAACTCTTGCCAAAAAAACTTCGCCGTTAATCTCCCGGCTAAACAAAGAGAGAAAAGTAGGGAAAACCCCCTATAGAGACCTCCCCCATAACATGGAAACAATCCAAAAAGTCAAAGAGCTGACTGCTAAACTCAAAGACCAATGCGAAAATCTCGTTGTGCTCGGCATCGGCGGCTCCGCCCTCGGCAACATCGCTTTGCAAACCGCGATAAATCCTTATATGCACAACCTCGACGACTCGCAGCGCCACGGCCCTCGTCTCTTCGTATTCGACAACATCGACCCGTCGCAATTAGCTTCATTTCTGGATTGGGCCGGCGACAAACTCGATAAGACCATCTTTAATGTTATCAGCAAATCTGGTGAAACCGCCGAAACCGCAGCACAGTTTTTAATTATTCGCAGGATGCTTAAAGATGCGCTCGGCCCCAAAGCCCTGAAGAACCACATAGTCGCAACCACCGACCCCAAACAAGGTACGTTGCGCAAAATCGTAAACGAAAACCAATTGCCAACTCTCGAAGTCCCCGATGGCGTCGGCGGCAGGTTCAGCGTTTTAAGTGATGTTGGCCTTTTCAGTGCTGCTATGTGCGGAATTGACATCGATTCGCTCCTCGAAGGCGCTCGTGATATGGATGAAAGAGTCAGCACTGAGGATTTCTACAAAAACCCCGCTGCTATCAACGCCGCGATAAACTATCATTTCTATAACACAGGAAAAAGAATCTCGGTAATGATGCCGTATAGTTTCCCTCTCAAAGACTTAGCCGATTGGTACCGTCAACTATGGGCTGAGAGCCTCGGAAAGGCGTACGCTCTGGATGGCAGCGAAGTACACATCGGCCCGACGCCGGTAAAAGCGTTAGGTACTACCGACCAGCACAGCCAGGTTCAGCTGTACCGCGAAGGACCCAACGATAAATTGTTTACTTTCCTGCAAGCCAATAATTTTGATAAGGACATCAAAATAGGTCCAGCTCCAGATTGCGCCCCGGAACTCGGATTCCTTGTCGGTAAAGATTTAAGCGCATTGCTCAATAGCGAAAAAATGGCCACAGAATATGCTCTTTTGCAAAATAAACGTCCCTGCCTTACAGTTATCTTCCCCCAAGTAAACGCTTACACCGTCGGCCAGTTCATCTATTTGTATGAGGTAACGACTTCTTTTGCGGGCGCACTATTTGGCATCAACCCTTACGACCAGCCTGCTGTCGAGTTGGGCAAGGATGCGACTTTCGCTCTTATGGGAAAGGCCGGCTTCGAAAAATTAGCACGGCAAATTAAACCCCTGACCGCTCTTGATGGAGATTTCCTCGTTTGATGCTCTCTCTTCTATCCGATTGTTTAGCGGGTCTATCTGCTACGCACATTGAGCATATTCGCCTTGTGGGTATGTTGGTGGTTTTGGTAGGAGGGCTGGTTTCAGGCTATTTGGCAAGCAGTCGCTTTGGCGTGCCGGAACATTTCGCAAAAAAAATAATGACCGTCGTCCTAGTCTGTTTCAATTGGCTCATCGCTCTGCTTGCTATCTGGCCGCTGCAGCTCAGCGAACAGCTCATTTGGCTCCCCATCGTCGGCATTGCTCTCGTATCTATCATCACCGCTCTTTCAACAGTATTCTTTTATTTCCTCAAACACGACCGAAAAACCCGATTGACCCTCATTCTCGCAGCAGGTCTGAGCAATACAGGATATACTGGCGGCGCCTTCGTTTGTTACGTCCTGTTTGGTATGGACGGCCTCGCTATGGCAAATATTTATCTCCTGCTCAGCGTTCCTGCTTTTTATCTCTTTTATTTGCCCTACCTGAAGGTTCACGAGTTGCGCTCAAAAGATCACACCGCTGCTTTGAAGCTCGATTTTCTGCTGGATTTCCGTATGCTTGTCATCCCCGCTGTAATAGTGGCTATAATCTTGAATCTGACCGGTGTAAAATCACCTGTTTTTATAACGAAGTTCTATATAATTGATATCCTTGTCTGCATAGCTTCCAGTTTGTCTTTTTTCGCAATCGGCCTGCGGGTAAAATTGTCCCGCCTCAAAAATTATATAAACTTGTATTTTCTGATTGCCGCGATAAAATTTATCCTGACGCCGGCTCTGGCTATCCTGTTTATCGCTCTGCTGACTCTGGCCGGACAAAACTTAAATAGCACGGTTCAAAAGGTTATAATAATTTTATCGGCTACCCCCAGTGCTGTGCTTATGGTAACGATGAGCAATGTTTTCGATTTGGATGGCCCCTTGGCCAGTGCTCTTTGGGTGGTCACGATGGCGATTTTTGTTGCAATCGTTGTCCCTGTATTATTCTTTCTCTTTGCTTGAAAGGTCTTTGGCGATGGATTATGTAGTGGTAATGGCAGGGGGCACCGGAAAAAGATTATGGCCTCTCAGCCGCGAAAAACACCCGAAACAGGTCCTGAAAATCCTCGATGGCAAAACGCTTCTTCGTCACTGTTTCGAGCGTCTCTCACCCGTGTTTGACCAGAGAAATATAATTATTTTCACCAACGCAGGTTACGCAGACATCGTCCGCGAAGACCTCCCGGAGCTGCCCTCTAATAACGTCGTCGCGGAGCCGGTTGTCCGCGATACCGCAGGCGCCATCGGATTGGCCGCAACCGTCCTGACCAAGTATGACCCCAACGCCACAATGGCTGTTGTAACTGCCGACCAGCTGATAGAGCCCCCTCAGGTGCTCCAGCAGGCACTTAAAGACGCCTTGGTCTTCGTGAATAACAATCCGGACGACATGATTACCTTCGGCATTCAGCCAACCTTCGCCAGTACCCAGCTTGGTTATATAAAATGCGCCGACGCCAAAAAGCACCCTCATTGCAAAAACGCAATACACGCCGTCGAAGCGTTCAAGGAAAAACCGGACGAAAAAACCGCCAATAAATACCTGAAAACCGGCTGCTACCTCTGGAATTCAGGTATGTTCGTCTGGAAAGCCAGAACAATCCTCGCTAACCTTGCAATGTTCCTGCCCGAAGCAACTGAGCCTCTAAGTAAAATTCGAATTAGCTGGGACGGCCCAAATCAGCAGTCAGCTATCAATGAATGGTTCCCGAAATTGCCCAAAATCAGCATCGACTTCGCTGTTATGGAAAAGGCCGACAGGGTCCACGCAATAAAGCTGGATTGCCGCTGGCTCGATATGGGCTCCTTCGCCGCTCTCGCTGATATTATTACCTCCGACGATAACAATAATATCGTCGTCGCGGCTCAAAGCGAGCTTCTCGACTGCAAAGACAGCATCATAGTTACCGAAGACAAGGAACATCTAATTGCTGCTGTAGGCCTCGAAAATATCGTCGTTGCCCACAGCCCCGACGCCACGCTCGTATGCCACATCGACCAGGCTCAAAGACTAAAGGAGCTGCTCGAACTAATCAAACAGCACACCGGCGAAAAATTCCTGTAGATACTATTCAAATGCGATACTTGGCAATAGATTATGGCGATAAACGCACCGGCTTGGCCATCTGCGACCTCGATGAAACAATCGCCTCGCCGCTTCTTGTAATACAAGGCCAAAAAGACCTCATAAAAAAAATCACAGATATAGTCAAAAGTGAAAAGGTCGAAGCCGTCGTCCTCGGTCTGCCTTTGAATATGGATGACTCTAAAGGCCCCCAGGCCGAACGCGTCATCCAGTTCGCCGAGCAGTTAAAAAACCACCTGCAGATTCCGATACACTTTCAGGATGAGAGATTAAGTAGTTTCGGTGCCGAGAAAAAACTAGCTCCCGCCG
>CAIYOL010000206.1 GCA_903927855.1 uncultured Planctomycetota bacterium | reverse complement strand
TAGGGAATATACCCGGCTATAGTTACCACAAATCCGGGGCCGCTTTCACCCTCTTTTTCCTCCTCCGCCGCGGCGGCAGCTTTTTTGCCTTTCTTAGACGTCGACGTCCTTCGACTAGTTTTCGGGATAGAGCTCTCCGGCACATACCCTTCCATATCACCACCCTGATAAGCTGCGGCCGCAGCCTTCGCTCTACCACCACGAGACGCGAAATTTACGGCACCAAATTGCGCAGAAGCAATATCACTTACAAAGTAAACTGACATATCCGTTATAAATATCTGCTTGCGTTTCTGGCGTTCAAAGTTCTTTACCCCCTTTACATCGTCCCTGGCAAAGGCCTCATAAAGCTCTTTTTGTTCAGGATTATTTTTTTCGTTCGGTAAGACTGATATTACAGTTTGACACAATAGTGGAACGATGTCACGATAGTCAAAATATTTAAGTTCTTTTTCTATTATCGCCTCGGATTGTAGCCCCTTGCTCTCCTCAGCTTGGAGCTTGCTGCTGGCCTGCTCAGCGGCATTAATAGTATTCTTGACGCTTTGTCGAACTTGATTGTTATTCGCATAATTAACTCTGTCCAGAGCGGTCCTCGCGAAACACATAATCGAAACCAGCAATACTGCAACTGCTGCAGCAGTAAAGTATTTGGTTTTACCTGCCCAAGCCATTGACCTTGCGACACTGCGTGGCAACAGGTTACTTTCTATCCTGGCCAATCCTAAACCTTGCAAAGCAAGGCCATAAACAATACCAAAATCACAAACACTCTCGTGAAATTTCGCTGCCGAGACAGCCGAACTTATCGTAAGTCTCTTAAACGAATCCGGCATTTCAACAGGTATCTGCAACGTTTGTCGTAAATATTGGAGCAGACCTCGCATCTTTGTTCCGCCGCCGAGAGCGATAACCTTCGACAACTTAGTGTTTGGATTAGAACTGGTGTAAAAACCCAATGACCGTTGGATTTCAGAGGCTAAATCTGTAAAAACCGGCTTCATCGCCTGGAATACCTGCCTGGCATATTTGCTCATTGCAGCGGTGCGTTTTAGCTTTTCAGCCTTTTCGAAATTGAGCTTAAATGCATCCGCCACCGCCCTTGTAAAAGCGTTACCTCCCATAGGAACGCTTCTCTGCCAAACTGTTGATGGCGTGCAGACAACCAAATCGCTATTCTCCGCACCTATGTCAAGAACAACGGTGGCTTGATTGTCCGACTTACCCAAATCGCTGTAGTCGTACAATGCATAATTATATAAAGACATCGGCGCCATCTGGACGAAGCTTACCGTCACATTTTCCCTGGCGAAATGCTCCAATACCGAGTTGACCACCTCACTCTTAACCGCAAAAATACCAACCTTTATTTCAGGACTGCCGGCCTCTGACATCATCTGCCAATCCCACTGCACATCATTGATATCAAAAGGAATCTGCTGGGCAGCCTCGAATTTGACGATTTCAGGAATGCGCTTCTGCTCAACGGGCGGCAGTTTCACAAAGCGGGCGAAACTATTCTGGCTCGGCACAGAAACAACTATATCGTCCTTGCCTAAATCGTTCTGCTTCACAAACTGGCGTAAACTTAAAGCAATCAGCTCATCTCTTTCTTCCGGTTTTATACCGCTTCCGGTAAGAACTTTGCCGTGCTGAATATTATCGAAACCGATTACTTCAACAACGCCCCCTTCGTTCCTTAACCGCAACGCTTTCAGGGAATTATTGCCTATGTCTATCGCCCAAACCGAATTGTACTCACCAGCCATAACCAAACCCTCACCATTATGGTCCAAATATGATTTGAACGGTGTTGTAAGCTCGTCTTAACAACTATATTATATATTGTAACATACTATGAAAACTTTTGCCATAAATACTATTGGCTGTAAAGTCAATC
>CAIYOL010000205.1 GCA_903927855.1 uncultured Planctomycetota bacterium | reverse complement strand
TCGAACAACCACTGCCGAATACTCGTGCACAGATGGCACTTGTCCGCATAACCCTTTGCCTTTACGTAACTTACGCCACCCTTCTTGCTTTCGCAAGAAAGCAGGGGGGCCTTCTCCAACAGCCCCGCCGGCCCCCGTTCGAACAGTATGTCGATAAATTCATTCTGCCCCGGCCCAAATTCCTTCCATAACTCCTGCAACGGCTTATAGTTAACGTTACCGATGATAATTCCGCTGCACGTCCCGCTGAACACATTACCATATGGGTCTATATGCACCCCCTTCGCCCCCAGAAAATCCCCTTTACAGCTCAAATTTTCAAGGTTTTCTACTGGTACTGCCGCTACCGACTCCGCCAATTTCCCGCCCGCTCTGCCGGTAAATCGACAGGGATATTCTCTTATGGCCTCGATATATTGCCGCTGTAACTCTTTACTTGATAATCTCTTAGTGTCGACAGGATTTTCCAGATATTTCCTCCACCGCACCAGCACCCGCTCCGGCCCGAGGAGTTTTGTTGCTATATCCGCTAACAGCCGAACGGGTTCTATATCTACATATTCTTGATGAAACGGGTCAACGCTTATTTTTAGGTGCCGCATCCCTAACTCATCGAGGGTTTTTAACCGTTTTGTAACAATTTCCGCACTATCAGCCCAGAAGCCGTTTGTTTCTATAAGGTCGGCATTTCCAAGCCCTTGCGACTTTGCCTTTTGCATAATCTCCAGCAGATGCTCCCAATACAGAAACGGCTCGCCACCCGTTAGATGTACCTTCGCATCGGCCCCTGCGAGCGCCCGTAGCGATTCCCAGGCGGCTATAGCCGTCTCCACAGGCATCAGGCCGCCTTTATCAGGCGAGCAGTTGTAATAGCAGAACTCGCACGCGCAATTGCACTTATATGTCAGCAGCAGTCCCGCCGACCGCCACAATTTCAGCTTCGGCTCGTTGCGTTTGGCCTGTTTGTTGTAAGCGTTGTCAGATAGTTTCATCATGATTCGTGTTCTGTTCGGGAATATTTCTTCAGGTGCACCTGCAACACGGTAATATCCGCGGGGGTGATGCCGGATATTCTGCCGGCCTGAGCGAGCGTGCCGGGCCTGAAAGCCGCCAATTTTTCTTTTGCCTCTGCCCGAAGATGTATAACGTTACTGTAATCCAAATCCGGCGGAATCTTTTTGCTCTCCAGAGTTTGCAAATTGGCTACTAAACGCTGCTGTTTGGCTAAGTAGCCCTCGTATTTGGCATCGATGGTTACTGCCTCTAACACGTCGTTTTTAATATCGGGGTTTTGGGCCAATTGTGCGGCGACGGTATTGTTTGGCTGCCGCAAATGTTCCCACAGACTTAGGTTGTTCAGGCGAGTATTTTTCAAATAACTCTTAAGGTTGTCGATGTTTTCCAGCTTATTTTGGAATTTTTTCCATCGTTTTTCATCTACGAGTCCGACCGATTTGCCGATTTGTGTCAATCTTCTATCCGCATTATCAGCTCTTAACGACAGTCGATGTTCGGCCCGCGAGGTGAACATCCGATAGGGTTCGTCAATTCCCTTTGTCAGCAAATCGTCTATTAACACTGCTATATACGCCTGGTCTCTGCCGAGGACGAGCGGCTCTTTGGACTGGATTTTTCTGGCGGCGTTTACCCCGGCGATAAGGTCGGAGGTATCCGATAAGGCCGGAACATATGCAGATGAATCAGCCTGTGCCGTTTGCGGCAGGATAAAGATCGCAAAGATGAAAACCAGTACCCAAATTACCTTGAAGAATTTTTGCATGTTTCTATTATAATGGCAGGATACTCTTTTAGCCATCTGGGCAGAAATCCCCTACTTTTATGCAAGTGGTTGGATGGG
>CAIYOL010000204.1 GCA_903927855.1 uncultured Planctomycetota bacterium | reverse complement strand
TGTCCATCAGCCCGATATTGCCGCAGTAAACCAATGGATTACCCAAATATCTGTCGTCAAAATAAATTGCACCGTTGACCGTTGGTATTCCCATCCTGTTGCCGTAGTCACGAACGCCGCCGACAACTCCTTTCATAATTCTTCGCGGATGCAAAACTCCTTTTGGGATTTCTTCCAACTTCTTGTCCGGCTCACCGAAGCAAAATATATCCGTATTGGCGATTGGTCTCGCTCCAAGTCCTGTCCCCATCGGATCGCGTATTACTCCCCCGATACCGGTAGCTGACCCGCCGTATGGGTCCAATGCCGACGGACGATTATGCGTTTCAACCTTAAAGCAAACCGCCGAATCCTCATCGAACTCCACCACGCCTGCGTTATCGGAAAAAACGGATATGCACCATTTCTTCGCAAGCTGCTGCGTAGCCCTGAAAACAGTCTCTTTAAGCAGGTTCTCGAAGTGTATTTCCTGGCCGTTGATTGACATATCAACTGCGCTTTTAAGTGTTTTATGAACGCAGTGCTCGCTCCACGTCTGCCCCAGCGACTCCAGCTCTATATCTGTCGGCTCCCTGCCTAACTGCTTGTAGTATTTTTGAATGGTCTGCATCTCAGCCAAGTTAAGAAACAGGTCCTTTTGTTTACTCAAAGCAACAAGCCCATTGTCATCGAGCTTGCATATCGGCCAATGCGTTATCTTCAATTCGTATGGTTTAAGATGTGGGCTTGGCGGCTCAGCTTCGCTTCCGATTATTACATCTTCGATGCAATCGTTTGCCAGAATTTTCTTTGCGATTGTGTTCGTCTGACTTTGTTTGATATCGCCCAATAGGACATACTTCCGTGCTGTTCGCACATTATTGGCAGTTACTCCCATGTCGGCCATTGCAGCCATCACTGATTCAGCTACGGGGTCGGTAACACCGCTTTTCAAATGCACCTCGATTAATGTTGCTTTTGCTAATCCTGCTGGTTTACCGCTCCTGCCTATATAATAATCTTCGCATACAGTATCGGTTAAGAGTTCTTTCGCCAGACGCTCCGCAAACTCCTTATCGAAGTCTGCCTCAATCAAAAAAACTTTGGCTGACTGGACCGCTTCCACCGAATGGATGCCTAATTCCCTGATATCTTCCAACACCCTGTTGCCACCAACGTCGGCAAATCCCGCACGATTAAAAACTTCGAATCGCCATTGCTTCACGATATTAATTCCTTCTTTTTCATTTTGTATTTTATCAGTGCGCTGCGTTTGTTTCTTGCCGTCTTCAGCAGCCTTTCTATTTGTTTTTTGTTGCCGCTTTTGATTGCTCTTTTCAGTTTTCCCAATTCGGCTGTAATTCTATCGATGCTTCCGGCGATATTGCTTGCGTTTGTCGCCAATACATCAGCCCAGATATTAGCCGGGCTCGATGATATTCTCGACATATCCATAAATCCTTTGCCGGCAAATGTAAGCTCTTTGACGTCGCTGGCATTCATCAGCCCCACTGCTGTTATGTGCGGCAGATGACTTACATTTGCAAGTATCCTGTCGTGCTTGGCTGGTCTTATCAATTTGACGTTGCATCCAAGCCTCGACCAGAATCCCTTAAGAGTCTGCACCGCTTGACGGTTGGTCTTCTTCGTTGTCGTTAAAATACAGATGGTTCGCTCAAACAAATCATCTCTGGCAAATTCAACGCCTCTTTGTTCTGAACCTGCTATTGGATGAGAGCCGACATAGTGGACCCTTTCGGGCAGCTTCTTTGCCGCCCACTGGTGCGGCAGGACTTTTGTTGAGCCGACATCGGTAACAATACAGCCGCTTGGCAGCGCATCGCTGATTTCGCCGAAGATTTTCTCGAATGTGCCTATTGGCGTCGCCAGTATCACAAGGTCTGCGTCGGATACGCTCCTCCTTATATCATCCGCGATTTCAGTTGCGACCGCTAATTGCCTCGCTTTGCGGCGAGTAACACTGCGATGGCTGTAACCTACCGTCTTCACGCCCGCAAATGTGCGCAAAACCGTCAATGTTATCGACCCGCCCAAAAGGCCAAGCCCTACAACTGTTATTTGCTTTAACTCTCTCAAAATCAAGACCTTACGAAAAGACAACACAGAACGAACTTTGCTAAAAAATATAACAAGCTGCTCCAGATGTCAAATTTTTTCTTTGATTTCTGCCGCCGAAATGTTAATATTTTACACTTAATAGAAAAAAGCCGATGGATACGGCGAAAGAAAAAATGTCCCGCCCCTTAAGGGCTGGATTTTTTTATGGTTTGTTGTATATAGTTAGGGTGCATACAACAAAACCAAAGACTTTAATGAATTAACCTGTGGTGAGCAGGGTCGAACCAAATGTCAAACAATAAAAATAAAATCACCGATGGCGATTATCTCGACTTCGAAGACAAAGTTGCTGACTTCGATCGCCAGATGAAAGAGCTCCATAAGCTCAGTTCCGTCAAAGGCATTGACTATTCTGCTGAGATTTCCAACCTGCAGCAAAGGCAGGTTGCTGAGCTTAAACGGGTCTATTCAAATCTGACCGCCTGGCAGACCGTCCAGGTGGCACGCCATCCCAAAAGGCCCCTTCTTTCAGACTACCTCGACCTTATGGTGAAAGATTTTCACGAATTGCACGGTGATAAATGCTTTGGCGATGACCGTGCAATCATAACTGGATTAGGTGAAATCGGCAGAGAGAGGGTATTAATCGTAGGCCAGAATAAAGGCAGGGGCACAAAGGAAAAAGTCACCTGCAATTTCGGCTGCGCCAACCCTGAAGGCTACCGCAAGGCGTTGGCCAAAATGAAATTCGCAGAAAAGTACAATATTCCCGTCGTTACCCTGATTGATACCCCCGGAGCATATCCCGGCATTGGTGCCGAGGAGCGAGGACAGGCACTGGCAATCGCCGTCAATCTTATGGAAATGGCTCGTTTGCAGGTACCGATAATTTGCATCTGTATTGGCGAGGGCGGTTCAGGCGGTGCTCTGGGTATAGGCGTAGGCGACAGGATGGCGATGCTCGAATTCGCATATTATTCGGTAATTTCCCCCGAGGGCTGTGCCGCTATTCTTTGGCGCGACGGCTCACAGGCCCCCGATGCCGCAGAGGCCCTTAAATTGACAAGTAAGGATTTGTATAAGTTAAACCTCGTCGACGCAATTATTCCCGAGCCCCTGGGGGGCGCTCATCGAAACGTTCACGACACCGTTCACAATGTTGAGGAATATATTGTTAAAACTCTCCGCGACCTCAAACGCACAAAGATTGACAGTCTCCTTGACAGCAGATACAAAAAACTACGCTCCAT
>CAIYOL010000203.1 GCA_903927855.1 uncultured Planctomycetota bacterium | reverse complement strand
TGGGCGATAACGAACATTTTTGGCGTCGAGAAGCTTGCGGCAACGGTCTGGCCGACTTCAATGGCGCGTTCAAGGATAATGCCATCAATTGGCGAACGGATGATGGCGTATTCCAGATTGGTCTTCGCACGGTCAAGCGCGGCTTGCGCCGACTGAAGGCTGGCATTGGCGGTTTCGTTGGCGGTTTTAAAGGGAAGAAATTCCTTTTCCGACAGGAACCCTTTTTCGTAAAGTGTTTTGTTTTTACCGTAATTGATCCGCGCTTCTTCGGATTGCGCCTGGGCCTTTGCCAGATTCGCCTTCGCATCAAGGACGGATGATTCGAGAAGATCGGTTTTGAGCCTCGCCAGCAACTGCCCCTTTTTCACATTCTGGTTATAATCGACAAAAATTTCTTTAACGGTGCCGGAGACTTCGGTACCCACCTCAACGGTATCATGGGCCGCCAGCGTCCCGGTACTGGATACGGTCACTTTGATGTCGCCTCGGCTGAGCTGCGACACTTGATACGTGTTTTTACCGGCGTTTTTCGGCCTGCAGAACAGGATGAACAGGAAAACAATAGCGACTCCAGTGAGAATCAACAGAAATATTTTCATCATTTTGTGGAAAGCGGTTGTTTTCATGGCTGCCTCTTTCAGTGCTGTTCAGTGCCGGTGTAGAGGGAAAGTATTTCCGGAATGGTGCCGCAATAGTAGCCTACGCCGACGGTTTTGAGGGCGAGGGTGACCTTCGCTTCAGCGCGATCGTTCAGGGCGGTAAGATACTGGCTGCGCGACTGGATAAGGTCTGTCAATGTCGCTGCCCCGACGTCATAACGGGCTTGAATGGCGTCAAGCGCCTGCGTTGCCGATTCGATTTCAACTTGGGTTACGCGCACCTGCTCTTCGGCGGCATGATAATCGAGTAGCGCCTGTCTGACTTCGAAGATGGTTTGCCGCTGGAGTTCCTTCAGGTTGTTCTCTTCCTGTTGTGTCCTCATTTTCGCGGTCGCTACGTTATTTTTAGCCGTAAACTTGTCAAAAATCAGGAAAGAAAGCGAAACGCTGATCAAGGTGTTAAGATTATCATCAAACAATTTATAATCGACAGCTCCTGAACCGCTGGAATAGCCAGACGAGGTGCTGGCACCAAGGGAAAGAGACGGCCAGTAGCCGCTTTTAGCTTGGGTGATCTGAGCGTAAGAAGCTTTGATGGCATGTCGCTGGGCCTCCACGTCCTTTCTGTGCACGAGAGTCGCGGATAGTGTCGTGTCGGACGACAGCCGGATAGAAAGGTCTGTGGAATCGGGCAGCGGTGACGCAAGGGAAAAATCAGTGCGCAGAGAATCTTCACCCATGAGCCGGAGCAGTTTGAGTCTACTCATGTTATAATCATGGCGGGCATTGACGAGCGTAAGCTCCGCCTTTGCGGCCGTGGATTTCTGCGTCAGCACATCGCCGATGGACCGCTGTCCCGACTCCTGAAACGCTTCGATTTTCTCCAGTAACTTGGTTTCGGCGTTGAGATTTTCCGTCTGGATTCTGACTATCTCGCTGTCGAGAAACGCTTGGATATAATACGCAAAAGCCGTATAGAGCGCCAATTGTTTCTGAGCCTCAAGCGTACTGACGTTTGCCAGATACGTGCTTTTAGCGTTGCGTAACGAAGCGATTTTTGAAAAACCGCTGAAGAGCATCATGTCGGCCGATACATTGACGTTCGTAGAAATGTTCGAACTCGGGTCGGAGCGGCCTGTAATCCGCTCGGTCAGATCGGCACCGGTGCTTACCGAGGGCAGAAAATTTGATTTCGCCTGTCGTACGCCGATACCAGACGTTATCACCGTTGTCGTTGCTTTTTTAATATCGTTATTGAAAGCAAGCGTTTTGGTCAGCACATAGTTCAGGTTAAAGATACGGAGGGAGTCCTGGGCGTTGCCTGCTGTGGACCACAGAAGGATAACACTTGCCGTACCGATACATATCGAAACACGTTGCAGGTTCATAGGTGCTGTTTTCCGAGCCGATTTCTGACGACTTTCTGTTTGTCATGCGTCAGTGTTCCTTGGTGCGGTCTTGTTTATTTTGTCAGAAAAGGATGCCTTGTTTTAGTGTTTATCGTTTACGAAAAACATGATACAGTTTACAGGAAAACCATTTGCGTTGCTCAGTGA
>CAIYOL010000202.1 GCA_903927855.1 uncultured Planctomycetota bacterium | reverse complement strand
TGGGTCGGGACTCCTCACAATGACCATTCTGAGCAGATTTTCCGGCTGTGCTTCGCCCTTCGACAAGCTCAGGACGGGCTCCGCCCGAAATAACATCGGCAGGCTGGCAAAAAACAACAAGTTTGCAGACTATTGAAGAATCTGCGACAATAGCTTAATATGTGGTTACGGTGAGCTAATCAATAAAGGCGGTTACGATGCGAAACTTTGAAAACGTAAAAAAAATAGTTATCAAGATAGGGACAAATACACTTACGAAAGAAGGTACCGTCGAAATTGATACTGCCTATATTCAAGGCATTGCCGGAGAAATAGCCGAACTGCGTAAACGAGGGATATACGTTGTTATAATCACATCAGGGGCTATCGGGATGGGAGCGGGACAACTGGAACTGGCTGACAGGGTAAAAGACATAAAGATGCGACAGGCCTGTGCTGCTATCGGCCAGCCTCTCTTGATGGCGGAATACCGAAAGGCATTTGAACAGTTTGGCATTACCGTCGCCCAGGTCTTGCTGACCGCCGATGTGCTCAACAATAGAAAAACGTATCTCAACCTTCGTCATTCCGTCGAGACGTTGCTGCGACTTGGCGTCGTACCTATCCTCAATGAAAACGACAGTATCTCCACCGAAGAAATCGGCTCGGCTTTCGGCGATAACGATAAATTAAGCGCACTCGTCGCAAGCAAACTCGATGCCGATGTTCTGATAATGTTAAGCGATATCGATGCCCTTTATGATAAGGACCCACGCAAGTTCGATGATGCAAAACCTGTGAATGCCGTTTATGAAATTACGGACCAAATTGTAAAAAGCGCCGGCAGCCGCGGCAGCAAATTCGCCGTAGGCGGAATGAAAACCAAAATAGAAGCAGCAAAAATTGCTTCAAACGCCGGCTGCCGGATAGTTTTAGCCGACGGCAAAAGCAAAAACGTCATCAGCAGGATTATTGCAGGAGAGGGTATCGGCACAGTCTTTATGCCTAAGAGGAAATTGAGCAATCGCACAAGATGGATTTTAAATAGCGCCCCTGCAGGTGTAATAAATATCGACGAAGGAGCAATGAAAGCCGTTAAGAACCGCAAGAGCTTACTGCCAAGCGGAGTGACATCAATCGAAGGCTCATTCGGGGCAGGAGACGTTGTTATGCTTAACGATATGGCCAAGGCGGTGACAAATTTAAGCAGCGCCCAGCTAAAATCCCTTGCGGGCAAACACAGTTCCGAGATTCGCAAAATTCTCGGCCCGAAACACCGTGACGTGGTGGCGATACCGGAAGATATAGTCTTTCTCGATTATTAGCAGCTCATTGCAAAGGACGCGGAGGTTGAAAAGGAACATTGAAGTAACATAGCAGGAGGCGAGGTTAAGCCGTGATACGGTTCAAGTGCATCTATTGTGGGCAAAGGATACGGGCCCCTGACGATGGGGCCGACAAGAAAGGCAAATGCCCAAAGTGCAAACATCTGTTGGTCGTTCCTTTGACAACTAAAGGCCGGCCAGCAATAAGTCCAACTTCAGAGCCGATTCCAGAGCGTCCAAAGCCGTATGTCCCCGCATGGGACAAGGAACACCTCTGGCCTGTCCCGGCAGATGAATTGATAGAACTTTGCAAAGAGGATTTCGCTTTTCTTATTCCCACGTACGATAAACTATCGCTGTTGCTGATGACAGGGACGTTGATACTGCTTTTTTTGACGAACATCGAGATGCGAGACTGCATACGAGATTTTATTCATGGCTTTCGTACAGAACCATCTAAGTATCACTTGCCATTAATCCTTTATTCTATTTTTATATGCTTGCTTTTTTATACTAGCAGTATAATAACTTCTTATATCATGGCATCCAAAGAAGAAACCGATTTCATAAAGAAAATTATGCTGGTGTTCGCTGTCCTGATAAATGCCGTCACGGGCATAATTGCAGGAGTTTATATATTAAGGAATACCACCGCTTTCAATTGGCTGCTTGTCTTCCCGATATGGAACATAATCAATTGTGTACTGCTGCTGATGATGCTGTTCTTCAATATAATCGACGAAGAGAGCATAAGCGACCATGATACCACAGCCGTTCAGATTATTCTCGGCCTGATAGCCGTCCTTGTCATTTTCGTATTCTGCAACTACGTCTTCAAATTGTATTGGGCCATCACTTTCTCAATATGCATCATCTATACGACCAGTTTCGACAGGGCACTGCAAAATATCTTACCCGGCCTTTACAGGGAAAATCATACTTCCAAAGAATCGGTAGATACATGATACGGTTTAAGTGTATATATTGCGGGCAAAAGATGCTGGCGCAAGAGGATGGACGCGGCAAAAAAGGCAAATGCCCAAAGTGCAATCATCTTGTGGTTATTCCCTGGACAACCAAAGGCAGGCCGGCAATCAGCGGCGACGTTCCAGAGCAACTGCAGCAGATAAAAGAGGCAATCGTCACCGCCACATTGGGCACTGCTCAGGATTCGTCCGATGACGTAGCAGAGGTCTATGAAGAAAAAGCAGGATGGTTTATTCCTACATACGACGAACTGTCACTGTTTCTGATGGCCATTACATTTATATTGCTGTGTGCCGGAAATAGCCAGCCTCGAAACTGGATTCGCTATTTTTTCTCTCAAGTCCATGACTGGTATGTATACATCCTTGTATTATTGTTCCTCGCAGGGATGGGTCTGAGTCTTTATCACGTCTTCACACGGAGGGAAAAAAACATTTTTGAGAAACAACTTATGATGCTCTTCGCGGTATTGACAAATGCCGGCACAGGCATTATATCCGGATGGTATGTATTAAAAAGCAACGATGCCAACGACTGGCAGCTTATCTTTCCAATATGGAACATACTCAACGGCGTTCTCCTGCTCTTGATGCTGCGCCTCAAGATTATAGATGAAGAGTGTATCAGTGACCGTGATGCCACGCCTGCTCAGATTATTCTCGGCCTGATAGCCGTCCTTATCATTTTCGCGCTATGCAATTATGTCTTCAAATTGTATTGGGCCATCACTTTTTCAATATGCATCATCTATACGACCAGTTTCGACAAGGCATTGCAAAGCGTCTTTCCAAATTTATCAGGCCAAAGCGACGAACAAACATCCTGATGTTTTGCAATTGACGATTTCCTCAAAATAATCAATAATAAATGGAGAATGTACAGGCCGATGTGGCGGAACTGGCAGACGC
>CAIYOL010000201.1 GCA_903927855.1 uncultured Planctomycetota bacterium | reverse complement strand
TGACTCGCGGCAGGTCCTTCTCAGGATGAATGTCACTTGTACTTAGGCTGGTTATTTCTTCCTCGGTGTAGCCCAGCATCTCACATATCATTTTGTTGTACATCTGAAATTTTCTGGTTTCTATGTCTGCCAAAAGTATCCCGTCTCTGGCGTTATCAAATATGGTCCTCAACCTTGCTTCGGAGTCCTTTAATTCTGTTTCTGCTTTCTTGCGTTCTGTAACGTCGCGTATTATGCCGATGACGCCGATTATCTGGCCGCTGCTGTTCCAGTGTGGTGTGTAAGTGCCGATTACCCAGCCGGTTTTCCCCGTTTGAGGGCATTGATACATGGTATCAGGTGAGGACACGGTTCCCCCTGCCAGTGCCTGGTTAAGTAATTCATCGACACCCTGTTCCTTAAGGTGCGGAAACACTTCAACCGCTTTTTTGCCGATAACTGCCTTCTTCTCTACCCCCGTCATTTTTTCCATGAACGAGTTCCACTCAAGGTATCGCAATTCCGTGTCGTAAACTACCACCCCTACGCTCGCATTTGAGATTATATCCGAGTTGAACTTCAATGCGTTTTGCAGCAGCGTATCAGCTTTTTTGCGGGCTTCCTCCAGCATCTTCCTTTCGGTAATGTCCCTCACATAATGCACCGCTTCAATAATTTCTCCGTCTTCTCCGAATATAGGAAAAGTGGATACTTCCAGATGTTTTTTAAGATTGTCATAATAAAATTCTGTTTTGGCTGGTTTGCCGGTTGACAGCGTTTGTTCCAGCGGACAATTCTCAATCGGCTTCTGTGTATTGTGAACCACCTTGCAGCATCGCTTGCCGAGCATTTCCCCCGGCTGCTTTCCGAAAACATCGGCAAATGTCTTGTTGACGAGTCTAAATCTAAAATCGCGGTCGACTATCGAAACCCAGTCAGGAAACGAATCGAATGTATCACACCATTTCTTGGCCGACTCATACTGTCCCCTGTAGAAACGAATCCGCAGGTGCCTCCAGACCAGACCAATACTTGCCCCGGCTCCGCCAAGCAGTACCACGGCAAAAGCAATTACCTCCAGCAGTCTGTGCCTTAAGGGCGCATATATTTCAGAGACATCCATCTTTGTAACAAGAAACCACGGCGAATCCGGCACAGCTCGAACATCGGCTATTATCGCCACCTCGTGGTAATCGATTCCATCCACGATGCCTTCATTTCCCAAAACCGCTTTGGCTGCGGGCAAATCTTTATCCGCAAGAGAACGCTTCAGTATAAGAGCGGCATCTTTTTGAAATTTAAGTTCACTCAGATATTCAACCGACTCTCCTTTTTTGCGCACAAGCAGTGTTTCTGCAGTAGCAATATTCGGCATCGGCCAACTGCTTATGTATGGGTACAAATAATCCTTTGGGTTGATGCGCATCGCCATAACGCCAATCACCTTGCTGCCGCTGCCGTCTTCCTCGAAAATGGGGACAAGAATCCTCAGAAACGCCTGCTTTTTCTGTTCATTCCAGTAGAAATCATCAAAGATTATCTTGCCTGACTGCAGAACTTCAGCTGTGTTCCCTAAAACGTATGAATCGGGTTTATTAGATTCGTACGAGATTACCATTTTCTCGTGATACTGATTGTCCAGTATAAAAATTTGGTCATAGCAGTAAGCTGCCTGAAAGCTGTTTAGACCCGCCTGAAGACTTTTTTTTGCATCTGTGTCGTTTGGGTCGTCAAAATATCTGCGAACTAAAGCAGAGAAAGTGCCGTTCCTGTAAAAAAATTTGCCGTCTCCCAGACGTTCCTTCCTCCAATGCACCAGTTCTTCTGTTTTCAGTTTGCCGATGGCGGTGAGTTGTT
>CAIYOL010000200.1 GCA_903927855.1 uncultured Planctomycetota bacterium | reverse complement strand
TCCCCTGCGTCGGGGTAAGATCGAACATCTCATTTTTCCAGGCGTAAATCATTAGTTTTTCGTTCGACCATTGGTCCAGCATGAGATTGAGCGCATTGAAGCACAAATTTGCTTCATCAGAATCAGGCGTTTGGTTCATCTGCGTAACATCGAGTTTGCGCAACGCTATTTTTATAATATCAAGTACGGTAGTGCTTGCACTCATTTTTTTATCTCCGCCTTGGGAAGAGATCGTAAATATTTATCGTAATTGCCGGGTACGTCGCCATGAACGAAGTCAATACGAGGTTCGAGCCAAATTTGAATACCTGCTTTTCTGCACCAATAGCAGAAAGCGACATCTTCGCCGTACCACCGGTTATCTTCTTCGCTTATTCGGCCTGTCTGAAAAAAATCCCAAAGGGGGAGGCCGCCGTTTGCTTCTCCTTCTATCAACCATTTGGGATGAAGTTCTTGAAGTCTCGTAAAGACCTTGCGCTGTATTTTCATGAATCCAGTTGGCAGCATGTGCGCTTCAATAAGTCCAAGCTCTTTATTCCCCATAGGGATTCTATTTTCGTCGGTTTTAATGCAGAGCGGCCAGCCCTGGTCTTTATTGCGGTATGGGTATGCCCCGCCTACTATGGGAAGATCGGGTTCGATTATCTTTGCCAAGGCTTCTGGATTAAAAGCCAAATCCATATCGAGGAAAACCAGTTCGTCACAGTCAGTTAGTAAAAACCCACTTGCGATTGTGTTTCTGGCATGAGCGATATAGCAGCAACCTGCTAATCCGCCTATGTCTATTTTGTCACATACTTTTTTTGCCAGTTCCATAGCTCTGACAAGTGACATGGCGCAAGCCACCGTCATTTTACCATCATAAGAAGGTATTGCGATTAATACTTTTTTCATGGTATAACGGGGGTAATTTCCTACCCCCTCCATCTAATCATTGATTACGCAGATGCAACAATACCAAGTGTTTTCAGGTAAGCATTCAAAGTGTTGAATGCTGAGATAACCGTTGTGGTACTCGTTGCGTCAGCGATTACCGCGCACTGCTTCACTGGCGTAGTAATGCCATAAAACCCGACGAGAGAAGTAGAGGCTGCTCCGACGAGACAACCTTCCGGGTTCTCGGTGGAAATCATTTGAATATCAGCCATAAAAAATCCTTTCGTTGTTATACGTGAATGATTCTTTCCGCCCACTGCGGATAGAGTTCGCAAATACCGAAAAAGACATCAAAGCGGCTCAAGAGTCGTGCGTTGGCAATATCGTACCCGCGCAGAAACCGCCCTGAAATTCCTTCGACCGTGACCGATTCCGCCATATCAAGGCCCTTCGGCTTATAGAGCGGGACCGTGGCAAAGGCGAACGAGTCCTGGTGGAAAACGAACTCGTTCTGATACACCGTACTTGCTCCACCATCAAAAACGACGGCAGGGGTAGCGGTGGGAACGGCGCTGACGTTCTGAGTTGGGCCGCTGGCAATAAGCGCCGGGGATACGGTTAGCGTGACTGCGCCACTAGATCCGGTCGCGTTTGCGGTAACCACGAACTTCTGAAGCGTC
>CAIYOL010000199.1 GCA_903927855.1 uncultured Planctomycetota bacterium | reverse complement strand
GGTTAATAATTTGGATTGCGGGACAAATAAGTTTTGTTCAGTTCTACAATCCTGATTTTATGCGAGGATTTGGTACGGGAGTTTAAAACGGAAGCCTGTGGACAATCTCAGTTTATACCCCTACCCATTGTCAAGACAGAAAACGAGAGAATTTAAGATGGATTCATCGCCGTCTGTTCCAGCAGTTGGGACGGAGGGAGCCCGAAGGGCGACCGGAGTACCAACTGCTACGCCGTATACTTCGGCGGGGGTGCGATACCCCAATGCCTGGTGAAACCGCTGATTATTATAAAACTCAAAATACCGGCCAAGACCATATCTCGCCTCGGCCACCGTCTGATAGTCCCGCAGATAAACCTCCTCAACCTTTACCGTCCGCCATAACCGTTCAACAAAGATGTTATCAAACACACGGCCCTTGCCGTCCATGCTGATTTTAATATCTGCTTCCAACAATACCTTCGTAAAATCATCGCTGGTAAATTGGCTGCCCTGGTCCGTATTGAATACTTGCGGTCTGCCAAAACCCAATGCCTGCTTCAACGCCGTAACGCAAAATTCGGATTCGAGAGTTGTTGATATTTCCCAGCTCAGCACATACCGGCTGAACCAGTCCATCACAGCCATAAGATAAAGCCACCCGCGATACATACGGATGTATGTTATATCTGCCGACCATACCTGATCTGGCCGGGTAATCGCAACGCCCCTTAGCAGGTATGGATATATCTTGTGCTGCCTGTCGGATATGCTCAAACCGCGTTTTCTACGAGGATAAACCGCTTCCAAGCCCATCTGACGCATCAATCGTCTGACACGCTTGTGATTAACATGATGACCCTCACGACACAGATATTCCGTCATCTTGTCTATGCCGTAAAAAGGCGTCTCAACGTATTGTTCATCTATCAGCTTCATTAACATCTCGTCATACCGTGTATCGCCGCGGGGCTTATAATACAAACTGCTCCGGCTCAGCCCCAGTAATTCACACTGTCGATAAACAGGTATCTTCTTGTATGCCGGCTCAATGGCATTACGCCTCTGCTCAAGCGTCAAGACCTGATTTTTTTTTGAGCCAGTCAAGCTCTACTTTTAACTGGCCTATCTGCTGATATAACTCCGCCGTCAGCTCTTCCTGCTCCTGCTGGTCGGTTTCTCGCCGCCTGCTGAATATCCCAGGCAGCAATTCCAGTAGATGTTTTCTCCATTGAGTAATCTGGGTCGGATGAACCTCATACTCACTGGCCAGATCCGCTATGGTCTTGTCGCTTTTGGCTGCTTCAAAGGCAACCTTTGCCTTAAACTGGGCCGTGTGATTGCGTCTCTTGTTTTTCATGAATCTGTCTCCTGAAATTGTTATCGTCTCAGGCGGCAAATCCACCTTAATTCACCTCAATTTTGCGCCCAGTTTTTGGGGAGTATTATACTGGGTGATATGAGTTCCAAAAAACATATGGTATTCCCTCCATTAGGAGTGAGAAAGATAGAACCAGCAGGGATAGTCTTACAGCTAATCTCTTTCTTACGACATACGCCAAAACAAGAAAAACAAGTCCCATTACCGTTGTGGCCGTAACACCACCCGCCAGAGAAATAATCGTATCCGTTGCGGTTGCGTCCGGAGGCAATGTTGAGAGAACCC
>CAIYOL010000198.1 GCA_903927855.1 uncultured Planctomycetota bacterium | reverse complement strand
TTTTGATTGATTTTTTCCTTCTGCGCGGACAACCAGCGTGTCCTTCTCCACTAACGCTACAAAGGACAATTGATTACTGATTATTGATTATTGATAAATAGTTGTTTGAATTAGCCAGATGGCATCAAGTTTCCTTTCAAGAGAGACTTTCTCTCTACAATTGGAGGAACTTGCGCGTTTGATGCGAAAATTATGGGGTTTTCGGGAGCGAGGTTTTGGCTAAGTGCTTACAGCTAAAGGAATAAAAAAAATTTACAAAATTTCAGGATTTGTCGCGGGGTACCAACGCTTTTGATTGAAATCGGATTTTAACTCCTTGTCGGATGAGCGGTTACAAACAAAAAAGACAGTTGCAAATAGAGAACGCGGAGTGCTTAAAGCTCAAAAGAATAAGGGCTGCGAGCATTTCACTCACAGCCCTTTAGCGCAGCAAACAATTTTTATTTTCTACGTTTTCGCAGCAGGGCCACGGCACCAAATCCAAGAAGCAAAATCGTGGCGGGTTCGGGGACGGACTGCCAAAGGATAGCGTGGTTTTGACCTGATGAAATATCTGTCGCATAGCCAACGATGTTTCCGTAAACATCGATATTTTCAGCACAAGAACCACTGAAACCTACCGGCAAGAATTGATGCAGGTCTATGAAGCTATCCGCACTGCCGTTCCAGAGCAAGGCGTGGCCATCGCCACAGCCGACCTGCTGTGTGCCGTTGGTCCCGGCGGCCGAAGACTCATCGAATCCACTGGGGTTCAAATCGACGCAACTTGCGGCAGTTCCATTCCAGAGCAAAGCGTGTTCGGCACCTCCTGTAACCGAACCCCAACCATAACCGACCTGCTGATTACCGCTGATTGCCTGAGCACTAGAGACTCCAAATCCGCTTGGGTTTAAATCGACACAACTTGCGGCAGTCCCGCTCCAAAGCAAAGCATGTTGCATGTTGCCTGTGGCTGAACCAGAACCTTGGCCGACCTGCTGAGTGCCATTGGTCGCTATGGCTAAGGAAAAGTCAATTCCCTTTGGGCTCAAATTAATATAATTTGTTGCACTGCCGTTCCATAGCAGGGCCTGACCGTCGCCATAGCCAACTTGCTGATTGCCGCTGATGCCGCAAGCATAAGAATTAGTAAATCCGGTGGGGTGTAAATCGATATAACTATCTGCACTTCCATTCCAAAGCAAGGCGTGGTCATTGCCGCCTGTGGCTGAGCCATAACCAGAGCCGACCTGCTGAGTACCATTGGTACTAGAAGCAAAAGACATAGTGAATCCGCCGGGATTCAAATCGATACAGCTTGCTGCAGTCCCGTTCCAAAGCAAGGCATGGTCGTTGTTACCCGTGGCCGAACCATAACCCCAACCAACTTGCTGTGTGCCACTGTTGTTGGCAGCAACGGCGTTTGTGAATCCGCTTGGGGTCAAATCGATTGCTTTGTAGGTTACGCCCAAAGCCTGACTCGTTACGGTGGCGGACAGAACCATAGCGGCCAAAAACGCTGGAATTACGACAGACTTAAGATGTGTTCCCTCTCTCATATCCTTCTCCTTCTCTCTTGCCTTTTGTCTCCAATAAAGGCGGTTTTAATTATACATTTCCCTGCCTAAAAATCAAGGGAAAACAGGGCCGATATTGTCATCCGAACAATATCAGCTTTTATAGTTAAGAGTCCGCAGAACGGCGT
>CAIYOL010000197.1 GCA_903927855.1 uncultured Planctomycetota bacterium | reverse complement strand
TGGTCAACCGCCGCCAGCACCTCTTTTTCTATCAGCGTCCTGCGGTTCTCCTTGCTGACCAATCTTTGTCTTCGCTGATAGAATGCCTGATTCACCCGACTCTTCGCCGCTTCATTGCCAAGAGGCACTACCAGCTTCATCCCCGCTATATGGTCTTCGAAATCCTTGTCATAAAGCATATCGTAAGCATCATTTCGCGTTGCCCCAAGCCCGTTGATGTTATACGTGTAATTCAGCGTCACAAGCGGCAGCGCCTGGTTCTTGTAATAATCAACCTTGCTGATATCCTCTGCAATCTGAAGTTCCACCTCGAGCATCTCCATTCGGTTCTGTTCAGCCAACGCCGTCAATAGAGGCCTATTAAGCTCATAAAGCACAGGGTCCGGCTCGGTCATAGGCACTATCACCGTCGGCGTACTCATCGCCAGACCCGATTCGTTCATTATTTGTTTCAGCTCACGCTCCCTGTCGCGCAGGTTATTTTCCGCTATGATGATATATTGCAATCGCTCCGCGACCCCTGCCTCCGAACGCACGACTTCCACCTCCGCCCTCTCGCCCAATTCGACCATTCTCCGCGTTTGTTTCAACTGTACCTGTGCAAGCTCGTATTCTTTTTTGCGGACTTCAAGCTCGCGTCTTGCCGCATAAAGCCGCCAGTAGCCGCGGTCGGCGTTGGCGAGAACCCGTATCACTTCAAGCTTGGTCTGTGCGTCGGTTATCCGGCGCTCGTATTCGGCTATCCGAATCGAGTGAGTGTTTACCCTTTTGCCCGCCCCCTGCAGCAGCGGCTGGCTTATCGAAAGCGAACTCGTCGCAGTGTAGCTTGTGTAACCCGCCTTCGTCCAGTTGTCGGCGACGTCGAATGTCACCTTTCCGCCCGTTCTCAGCGGGACATCAACTCCGAGGTCAACGTCGACGCTTTTTGACGAGGCCAAACCCGGCTGTTTTATGTCGCTGTAAGAGACGTTCGCGAAAAACGATGACTCGAATTTCGCCTCTTCCTCACTGACCCGTTTGGCGGCTATCGCAGGCGCTATCAACTGGACCTTCAAATCCAAATTGTTCGTCAGCGTCATAGCCCGGCACTGCTCTATGCTCAATCCAATTTCCTTTTGAGCAGGTTTATTCACTTCAGCAGGCTTGTTCACATCAGGAATAAGCTCGTTCCCATCCGCCTTTGGCTCCAATTTTAGCGTCTGTATCTCCCGAGTTTGCTCCGGCGGGGTTTTTATAGTATAGAAGTCCTCTTCTTTGGCAAACTCCTCGCATCCTGCCAGAAATACCAATACACCCAGCGCGACAGCAAAAATAATATTTTTCACCACCATCCTACTCATGTCTCAACGCCTCTATCGGGTCTAACCTCGCCGCCTTTATCGCCGGAAACATTCCGAAAGTTATCCCTACTGTGCCGCAGAAACAAAACGACAACACCACCGCCCACAAAGGAATGTGGGACAGATTCATCATCTTGTTAATCGAGCAGATTCCCATCGTCATCAGTTTCCCTAAGCCCAGCCCGATTATTCCTCCGATGAAGCTCAGAACTATCGACTCCACCAGAAACTGCGTCAGTATCGCTCCCTTTTTTGCACCAACGGCTTTTCGTAAACCTATCTCTCTTGTTCTTTCCGATACAGAGACAAGCATAATATTCATAATCCCAACCCCCCCTACCAAAAGCGATATACTTACGATTCCGCCTGCCACGAGCGTTATCACCTGTGAAAGCTGGTTAAACTGCTGCATAGCTGATTGCATCGACTGCGCTCCGAATGTGTCAGGCTCACCCGGGCTTAAAGCAGGCCTGCGCGATTTGCGCATAAAGAATTTTATCTCAGAGACAGCTTCTTCAGAGACTTCGGGGGAGTTGCTCATTGCCATCACATATATAAAGGGGCGTTTGTTGCCTAATTTCATGAATGTATTGTAGGGAATATACATTTCGTAACCTTCCTGTCGGTTGTCCCCGATGTCAATGACTGCAAGGTCGGGCCTGCGGTCTATTACGCCGACCACCATGTAGCCGCGCCCTTTAACAGAGACCATTTGGCCTATACAATCCTTGTCCATTCCGAGCTTGTCTCTCAAATCCGCCTCTATATAGCAGACCAGCCGGCATTCGCTCTGGTCGATTTGCGAAAAAGGCCTGCCCATAATCAGGGGCCGATTCGCTATTTCTTCCCAGCCGAGGTCCACTCCGGAAACCTGGACACCTTCAGCCGTTTTTTCGCCGAACGACGCCACAAACCGGCTGTCTATCGGCGAGATACGCGTATATTTAGCTACGGACGGACAATGCTCCAAAAGGCCATCGAATTCATCAGGCCAGAACCGCAGTTCCCACCACGAGACATTTTTCTTCGGTCCCGAGTCGGGCCTTGCAAACCATACCCATATGGACTTGGCACCGAAGGTCTCGAGGTCTGAAAGCACCTTTGCCTTAAGCCCCATCAGAGATGCTATCACGGCCGTTATCGAGGCGACCGCTATCACAATCCCTGTCGTTGTCAAAATAGACCGCCCCTTCTTCGCCCAAATCTGGCCTAACGCCAGGAAGCTGCTCTGATACAGCAATCGCAGAAAAAATATCGGCGCCAAGAGCAACTCTTTCATATCCTCGCCTGTTTCCTTTCGTTATTCATGTCTTAACGCCTCGATGGGGTCCAGCCGCATCGCCTTCACCGCCGGAATCATTCCGAAAACTACTCCCACTATCCCGCAGAAACCAAACGACAGCGCTACGGCCCACATAGGTATCTGCGCCATGCCAAGCACCTCGTTTTTGGATATTGCACCAATCGCAAATGTCAGGAGTTTGCTTAATCCAAGCCCAATCAGCCCTCCAAAAAAGCACAGGATAAGCGACTCCACGAGAAACTGCATCAGTATCGCTCTTTTCCTTGCACCGACGGCCTTGCGCAACCCTATTTCTCTGGTTCTTTCCGAGACTGAGACGAGCATAATATTCATAATCCCGATTCCCCCAACCAGAAGTGATATGCCGGCAACACCGCCTGCTACCAGCGTAATTAACATTGACACTCGATTGTATTGTTCGACTCTCGACTGGACCGAACGAACGGTAAAGGTATCCGGCTCTCCGGGGCTTAGACGCGGCCTGCGCATCTGGCGCATAAAGAATGTTATCTCCGATACTGCTTCTTCCGACAGTTCCGTCGATAGACTCTCCGCCATCGCATACATATGAGGATGCGGGTCACCTAATTTCAGATACGTCCTGAAAGGAATAAACATCTCCAGCCCCTGCCCCCCGCCGGTCCATCTGGCCGCCTGCTCAGGCACTATATCCACCACGCCTACTATCAGGTAATTTTTGCCGCCCACCAATACCGTCTGGCCGACGCAATCCTTATTCAGGCCAAGCTTGTCTCTGAGGTTCACATCCACGTAGCAGACCTGTCTTCCCTCGCTATCATCAATCTTCGAGAAAGGCCTGCCAAATATCACGGGACGATTAGTGATTTGTTCTGCGCCCGGGTCTATTCCCGTAACATTTACGCCTTCCACCGACTTCTCGCCGAATCTCACTACGAAGGGAGTATAATAATCGCGGGGTGCTATTCGTGAAAACCTCACAAGCGACTGGCAGCGATTTAAAATTCCGTTGAACTCATCAGGCCAAAATCTCAGGTTCCACCACGATATATTCCGCTTCGGTCCTGTTTTAGGTTCAGTGTGACGTATCCAGATAGTCCTGGCGCCCCATTTTTCAAAATCTGCAAGCGTCTGATTCTTCAGCCCGGTCAGCAGCGCTATTACGGTTGTTATCGACGCCACGCCTATCACAATCCCGGTCGTTGTCAGAATCGAGCGCGTCTTTCTCGCCCATATCTGGTTAATCGCCAGATAAGTACTCTGGTAAAGTAACTGCAAAAAAAGTATCGGTGCGCTCAATAACCTCTTCATATTTGTATCTCTTTCGACTTTGCCACGGATAAAGAATTCGCGGCCCTATCCTGCTCAATCGGCAAATCACTGCAAACCCTGCCGTCCTTCATTCTGACAATCCGCTTCGCGTGTCTCGCCACGTCCTCCTCGTGGGTTACAAGAATTATCGTCTGTCCCTGCTGGTGAAGCTGGTCGAAAAGCTCCATTATGCTCTTGGTAGTTTTGCTGTCCAGATTGCCTGTCGGCTCATCCGCAAGAAGCACATCCGGCTCACAAACAAGCGCCCTCGCTATGGCCACGCGTTGTTTCTCCCCGCCTGAAAGCTGGTTCGGCTTGTGCGTCATCCTGTCTGCCAGTCCAACCCTCTGGAGAGATTTTTTCGCCTTTGCCGCCCGTCCAAGCCAGCCAGACCGCGAATATATCAGCGGTATCTCTACATTCTTTATGGCGTTCATTTGCGGTAAAAGCTCGAAAGACTGAAACACAAAACCAATCCGCTCGTTGCGTATCATGGCCAGCCCCGAGTCCTCCATCTCCGTCACATCATCACCACTAAACTTGTAACTACCTTCGGTTGGTTTATCTAAGCATCCCAAAACGTTCATAAGCGTGCTTTTGCCGGAACCTGAATGGCCCATTACAGCCAGGTATTCGTTTTCCCGAATCTCCAAATCCACCCCGTCAAGAGCGTATATCTCCTCCACCCCCACCCGGTAAACTCGCCTCACGCCTCGCAGTTGGATAATCACGCCGTCATTGTCACTTGCTCGCCGGCTCATTGCTGTCTTTTTTACCTTTCGCTGCCTTGTTTTTTTCTTCTTCTTTTTTCTTAGCTTCCACTTCCCGTTCGTCCTGCACGGCCTGATCGTGTTTTAGCTTCTCCAGCGACTTGTAAGGCCCCACAATAACCTTGTCTCCTTCCTTAAGTCCTGATTCGATAATCGTATACATCAGGTCGCTTTTGCCCATCTTTACCGGCACAACAACCGCTTTGCCGTCAACGAATTTGTAAACGACCGTTACAAACGTCTTGTTTTTGTCCACCTCGCCGCAGTTGTCACGTATCTCCAGCGGCAGATCTTCTACCTGTCTTGCCAGGACAGCCTGACTGGGGACTTTCAGAATATCCGCGTGTTTTCGTGTCTTAACATCGATATGTCCTGTTAGTCCTGTATAAAGCTTCGATACATTCGCGTCGTTGTCTAAAAGTATCTCCGTACGGTAGTATCTTGTCCCCGTGTTGTTTATGCGATGTTTAAGCGCTATCTCCTTGACCTTCCCTTTGAACACGATGTTTCCGAACGCCAGCATGGTCGCCGCCGCCTCCTGCCCTACCTGTAGACTTCCTACGTCTGCCTCGTCTATCTCCGCCACCGCCAGCATATTTGACAGATCAGAGACCTCCATTATCACTGTTCCGGGGTTATTCATCGTCCCTGTCATTACCATTTCGCCCACCTTGGCGTTGACGCGCGTCACCACTCCGTTTATCGGCGATGTTATCGTTGTGTAGCTGAGCATCTCTTGCGCTTCTGCAATCCTCGCATCCGCTGCGTCCAGATTATGTCTCATTACTACTAAATTCCGCTGGGCCGCTTCCGTGTTGTGCTTGGTGCTCCCGTTCTGGGCACGAAGTGTGTCCACCTTGTATTTTACCTGGTCATAATCGGCCTTGCTGATGTCATGCGTCTCATACAACCCCTGTTTTCTTTTGAGGTCGTTTTCCGCCTGCTCTAACGACGCCGCCAAGGCTGTAATATCGTCCTTGCACCCCTCTATCTTCTCCTTCTCCACCTCTATCTGGGCCTCCTGAGCATCCCTGCTTGCCTGTGCTATTCGCAACTGGCTCTCCATATCCTTGGCATCGAGTTTAATCAGCAGCGAAGCCGGCACAGGCGGACTGGCGTTCGGGTCGCCGCAGGTTACAACGGCCCCTTCGTCGTACGGGAGCTCTACAATTCGCGCCGATACCCTCGCGCTTAGCTGGACAATTTCATTCGGCTCAATCTCGCATAGTGCGCCGATTTCCTCAGTCAGTTCTCCGCGTTTGACCTCTTCGAGTCGAACCACTTCTCCCGGGTCTTTGCTCTTGTGCCTCTTGTTTACAATCACGCCGCCGACTATCAGCGCCGCGAGCAGGATAACGCTGATGATAATCCACTTTTTACGTCTCTTCTTCACAACACCACCTCTATTGATTTTTTACTCTTACCTATTTGAGTTCCGTCCTCCATCTTGTGCCGTCCTGAACGTTATTATAAATCAAAATGTTACCGTTTTATTACGATTTTGACCTTTTATTGTGATTTTTTCGCAGTTACACCCTTGAAACCCTTTATATTTCAATGGAATAAGGATTTTATAGGCCTCCATATCTCGATTTCTGCCCGAAAATTGGTCATCTCCGCCAACACTTTGGCGGGGTCATTCTACCTATGACTAACCACCAGCAATAAGCAAAAAACCAGCGACGGAAGGAAAGCAAATCCTGTAAGCCAAAGGCTTATAAACTTGCAATCCTTAGAAGGTGCGCTAAAATGGGGAAAATGAACGCACTGCTTAATAAAATTATCTGCGGGGATTGTATAGAGATACTCGGCAAAGTGAGCGAGCCGTTCGCGGATTTGATATTTGCGGACCCACCTTTTAATATCGGGTACAAATATGACAAATACTACGACAAGGTCAAAGGCAAAAACTATATCGCGTGGACGAAAGAGTGGATGACGGTCTGCAAAAAAGTCCTAAAGCCGGCTGGGTCATTTTATATAGCCATCGGCGATGATTATGCGGCAAACGTGAAAGTAATAGCAGATGAATTAGGGCTTTTTATGCGGAACTGGATAATATGGCATTATACGTTCGGTCAGCAGACGAAGATGAAATTTGCCCGGGCGCACACCCATATCTTTTACTTCGTGAACGATAAGAAGAATTTTATCTTTAACGAACACGCTGTTCGGGTGCCTTCGGACCGGCAGTTAATTTACAACGACAGGCGAGCCAATCCTAAAGGCAAAATGCCGGACGATGTCTGGGGGGAGTTTTCGCGGGTGTGCGGGACATTCAAGGAACGGGAAGAATGGCACCCCTGCCAGATGCCGGAGAACCTGCTGAAAAGAATCATAGCGGTAAGCAGCAACGGCGGTGATTGCGTGCTCGACCCCTTCAGCGGTTCAGGGACAACCTTAGCCGCGGCGAAACAGCTGGACAGAAACTACGTGGGGGTGGAAATATCCAGGAAATATGCCGAAAACGCCAAAAAACGTTTAGCCCAATTAGAAAAACAACGCGACGGCAATTTGTATCTGAAACCTTTGGAGACGGCCGAATTAAAACGGCTGGTCAGCGAGATGGAAGTACCCGTGAGGGAAATAACCGACGACAAAAACCTTCTGGACCTGTTTACCAATCAATTTTCAGTAAGGATGAACAACGGCAGGCACTATAAGACAGAAGAGATAGCGACGGTTTTAAGGGATTCGGCCAGTTGAACGGTTCGACAATGCTCACCACAGGAAATACAGGGATGAGAAAAAATTTGCTATTTTACTCAGCGATTGTCGGCAGCGCGGTGATGCTGACGGTGATACAGGCACCTATTAACTGGTCGGGGCTGGCGTGGGTGTCAATGGTGCCATTTATTTTGGCGTGCTCACCTGAGGTAAAGGTCAAGCGGTTATTTTTTACAACCTATCTGGTTTCGCTTTGTTACTGGCTTGGGAACCTATACTGGATGTACCCGGTAACACCAGCGGGGTGGCTTGCGTTTTGTATATACACGGCATTGCTTTGGCCTATCTTGGCGATTTGTCTGCGATATTGTCGGATAAAAAAAATACCGCTATTTTTAGCTTCGGGGGTATTGATTGTCGGGGCAGAGCGATTACAGGGCCTTTTTTTGGGCGGATTTTTCTGGCGATTTCTGGCACACAGCCAATATGCCAATATCACGCTTATTCAAATAGCTGACATATTCGGCGCAGCGGGAGTATCTTTTCTGATAGCAATGGTAAACGGGCTGGCGGCTGAATTGATAATCGCCGCAGAAGATAAAAAGATTTTCAAAATCGGCAATCTTTTGAAAGCTGGCTTAGTGTGCGGCGCATTGGTCACTGCTGTCGTTTACGGGCAATACAGGATAAATGAAGCAGACAAATATATCAAGGCCGGGCCATTAGTTGCGTCGGTACAGACAAATGTTCCGCAATCAGTCAAGAAATCGCATCAGTCATCGGAGGAAATACTTGATGAGCTGCTGCAAAACAGCAATGCAAGCGCCAAAGCCGGTGCTGAACTGGTGGTCTGGCCTGAAACGATGGTTCAGGCGATGCTGGAGCCAAAGATACTCGGGCTTTTAGCGCCTTCGGAAAGCGACAGACTTTTCGATGAGATTCTTCGTGAACATTCGAAAAATACCGCCTTTGTGCTTGCAGGTGCATACGGGGGCGTACCGGAAATCCGGGAAGATGGGACAATTTATTTAGCTAAAAGATATAACACAGCTTTCCTGTATAAACCCGACGGCACGGCGGCAAAAGAACAATACAGCAAGATTCATTTAGTCGCCTTCGGGGAATATGTGCCATTCAGAAAGAGTTTACCTTTGCTTTTTAACCTGCTGATGAAATTTACACCATACGACTACGATTATACGCTGGACTCAGGGAGCGAATATACCGTTTTCGAAATAACGGGGAAGAAAGGGCAAACTTATAAATTCAGCGTTATGATTTGTTATGAGGACGCGGTGCCTGCTATTGCGAGGAGATTTGCGACAGAAAAAGGCGAAAAGAAAATCGATTGGCTCGTCAACATAAGCAACGACGGGTGGTTCGTGCGATTTGCAAACGATAAAGTTTCTCCAAGCACCGAATTGAACCAGCATGCGGCCATCTGCGTGTTCAGGGCGGTAGAGAACAGGCTTGCGGTGGTACGGAGCGTTAACACAGGGGTAAGCTGCTTAATCGATACGCTCGGACATATACAGAACGGGTATATCGCCGGGTCTCTGCCGCATCGGGCAATGGCGAGGACGGGTATGGCCGGGTGGCTGGTCGACAGAGTACCGATAGATAAAAGGATCACCTTTTTCAGCAGAAACGGGCAATGGCTGGATTTTTGTTGTGCAGTCTGCCTTGTTTGGCTAATGATAATGCCGGTTTTGGGACGATTCTTTTTTAGAAAAAGACCCGAAAATGCACAAAAGCAGGCCAAAAAGCAAGAGTAGAAAGGCAAAAGGATGAAAAACACAATAACACTTACGGCTTATGCAGTTATAACTTGCGCAGTGTTTATTATGGGCTGCCATGAATCCTTACAGATACAGGAAACACACACACCCACCGGCGGTTCCATAAGCGAGCTTTTGCCTGAAGCGGAACGAATTATCCAGGAAGGTTTAAGCGACGGCGACCCGCTAATCAGAACCAATACCATTGAAGTTATCGCAGCAGCCAAACAAGTCAAATTTATGCCTAAAGTAGAAGGGCTGTTAAGGGATGATTTTGTGCCGGTCAGGTTTGCTGCGATCCTGGCAGTAGGTGATTTGGGATATTCGCCTGCTAAAGGATCGGTAGAGAAGTTAATGGAAGATGAAGAAGAAAACGTCAAAATTGCGGCCGACTACGCTTTGTGCAAACTTGGGGCCAGCAGCGGTTTTGAACTTGTTCGTAAAGCTGTGACAAACAACAACCAAACCATCAGAGCCAACGCTGTTTTGCTGCTGGGTAAAAGCGGCGATAAAAACTCACTAAAGGTTCTGTACTGGGCATTACGCAACAAAGATTCAGATGACAAGGTCAGACTTCAAGCAGCGGAAGCCATAGCAAGATTAGGCGATGAACGAATATATCCGAAGTTGTGGGCGATGCTTATAAGCATTTACGCTGATGACCGACTTATGGGAGTAAGAGCTATGGGGGCACTGGGGGTAGAAGAAGCTAAAAATGCCCTGATAACCAAACTCGACGACGATGTACTGGAGGTCCGGCTTGTTGCAGCCGAGCAGCTTGGTATGCTTGGAGAGACGACCGGGGAGGCCGAAGTTCTCAAAGTTTTTACGAAAAATCTCACTTCGGGGCTGGATAAAAAGGAACTCGAACGAGTCAATACCCTGACGGCACTGGCGATAGGCCAAATCAGGACAACAAATCTGACAAAATTTTTACCGCAACTCTTGAAAAACGAGTCAAAACTTGTCCGTATTGCTGCCGCCAAAGCCGTTTTTCAATGCTCAGCAAAGAACTGAACTGCCAAAAAAACCTTATTTTCGGCGTTAACTCCGATTGCCTTTTTTACACACCTACGGGGTTAATTTATGCTATTTGACAAAAGGAAACACAAAAATAACTTGACATTTTCGGACCTGAAACATAAAATTATTTAACTCGATGGCATAATAGCACGATGTATAGTCTGTGTCAGCGACACGTAATTTGAAGGAGAATAGTGAAAGGGCCTAATCTTGAGTACGCTTACTAAGATTTTAATAGTTTTATTAACGTTATCCTCAATTTTCCTCTGCGGTATTGTGGTAACATACGTCGCCAACGCCGATAACTACAGGCAAAAATACGACAACTTGAAGGCCGAGAGAGACAGCTTGGACAAAAAGGTCCAAGACTACACCAAACAGGTAAACGAGGCCTTAGAGCAAAAGAAGCAGATGGAAAACAAACTAAGCAGTGAAATCACTTCGCTGAAAACAGAAAATAGCGAATTACAAACTAACTTTGACAATGCTGAAAGAGAAAAAGCAGCCCTGCTTCAAAAAGTAGACAGCTTGGCAAGCATAACAAAAGGTTTCTATGAAACCAACGATAAACAAGGGCAGTTACTGAAAAACACCATCGAGGAGCTAAATAAAATTCAAACAGAACAAGTCCGTCAGAGCAAAGAGCTAGATGAAACCACGAAGGCCCTGGAAGAGAAGATGGCGATAATAGAAACGCTGCAAACAGAAAACAAACGTATACAGGAAGAAAAGACGGACTTACAAAACAAGTTGGACAAATTCTTACAGCCTATCGGCAAAACCGCTGCGGCCACCGTGCCTGTGACGCCGAGAGAAGAAGCAGCTCGACCCGCTACAACTGAAACTGAAACAAGGGATATCGGCCTACAGGGATTGATAACGGCGGTGGATTTGAAAAATTCTATGGCGACCATATCCATAGGCACAGCAGACGGTGTCAAGGAAGGTATGAGATTCCACGTGACTCGCGGCAATGAGTTTCTCTGCGATATCCTCATCATAGATATAGACGCAAAAGAAGCCGTCGGCGCCCTAGAACTCGTACAGCAGCAACCAAACGTCGGCGATACGGTATCTACTAATTTATAGACTTATTTGTAACCTTTCTACTATGAGGTCAAAATATGAGTCCTAATGGACAGAGCCAAGGTAGGGTAGCAACGTCCAATAATCTCTATACGATTATCCTCGCTTTAGCATTTTGTGCAGTTCTAGCCACTGCAGCACTGGTTGTCTATAAGTGCTACTTTCAATACGGCACAATATTAAAAATTCCGTAGCCAAAATTGACTATTGACAATCCCGCCTTTAGTATATACAAATAGTCAATTGAAAGAAGGGAATCTAAAGTGCTACTGGACACAATCTTAGGCTGGTTTAGCATGGATATGGGCATTGACCTCGGTACGTGCACAACGCTGGTCTGTGTCCGCGATAAAGGCATTGTCCTCAATGAACCTTCCGTAGTTGCCGTTCGCAAAGGCACCAATATCGTTCTAAACAACGGAGAAGCAGTAGGTTTGGTTGCGCGTGAAATGCTGGGCAAAACGCCTGGCTCAATCAGCGCAATAAGACCTCTGAAAGACGGTGTAATCAGCGATTTCGAAATCACCGAGGCGATGCTGGGATATTTTATCAGGAAAGTTCATGGCAGAGGCGGCCTAATCAGGCCCCGAGTGGTGATTGCCGTACCAAGCGGAATAACAGCCGTCGAACGCCGGGCAGTTATAGACAGCGCCGAACGTGCAGGCGCACGGAAGGTCTATCTGGTTAAAGAGCCAATGGCAGCAGCCATCGGGGCAGGACTGCCCATCACCGACCCAACTGCCTCAATGATTGTCGACACCGGCGGCGGAACGACAGAAGTAGCCATAATAAGCCTGGCGGACATCGCGACCTGCGAGTCAATCCGCGTCGGCGGCGACGACATGGACGAAGCGGTGATTAACCATCTCAAAAAAACCTACAACCTGCTCATCGGCGAGCCAAGAGCCGAAAAAGTAAAGATACAAATCGGCTCTGCTGCTCCGCTGGAGGAGGAATTGACAATGGAGGTATCCGGCAGAGACACGATTTCAGGGCTACCGAGAAAAATTGTCGTAACAAGCGAGGAAATCCGAGAAGCCCTTCGGGAACCAGTCGCAGCAATCATAGATGCAGTTACGGGGACATTGGAAAAGGCTGAGCCGGAACTTGCTGCCGATTTGATAGACAACGGCGTGCATATCTGCGGCGGCGGGTCACTGCTGCGGGGAATGGATACTGTACTGGCAAATGCAACCGGCCTGAAGATTATAAGAGTCGAAGACCCACTAACCTGCGTAGCCCGTGGTACCAGCGTATACCTGGAAAATCTGGAATTGTGGAAGGATACGATGGACC
>CAIYOL010000196.1 GCA_903927855.1 uncultured Planctomycetota bacterium | reverse complement strand
CGGTGCTTGAAGGCCAGCAAAGGAAATATCAATCGACACCGAAGCCGGCGCATTTTAAAACGACACAGCCGCGATCGATATGGGATTATTCCAGACCTCTATCGAGCAGAGGGTCTCCGCGTCAGCCGTTTTGACACCGAAGACATAGTGAAATAGATCGACGCCGCACCAAGTCTTTTCATTCGTCATTCCTCCTTGACCTGTCTAAAGCGCATACGCTTTAATATGTTGTCAGGATTAAAGTGCACCGGCGCCAGAGACTGAGACTGAATAAAGTCTTCTTTGTAATCTTGTAATGCCTTGGTTCTATCGTATTGTTCCTGCTCAAGGCGTTTAACCGAAAGACTCTTTAAACAATAGTAGGACATAGCCGGCTTGAATTCCATAACCAAAGGCAGGGTGTCGATGGTATTACTATCCTGCGGAACAAGCGAATAAAACTGATTTATGAGCTGGTTCTCCGTTTTAGCCTTATTGACTAATAACTGTCTTGCCGGACTACCCGCACTTTGCAGGGCTGCCGTTTCCAGTGCTACACTTGAGGCTCTCTGCAGGTTTGTAAAATTTTGCAGCTCGAACGCATTGGCGTCTTTTTCACTTTGCGTGTCCGGCTGCTCGTAGAGCTTATTGAACTTCTCAACCGTGCTCTCCCAGCCATTCTTCTCTGCCAGGTGGATGAACTCTTCGGCTTTGTTTTTGGTAGTAGCCATTGCCGAGAGTTTTTTTAAGTCTTCGGCCACTATTTTTCTTATCGAATAAACATTTTCATCCGGTTGCTCCTGGTCTTCGTCGAATTTAAACGAACCTTTGGCAAAGGTTTGATTTATGCTATTCGGTTCAGAGGCCTTTTCAGCTTCTATCACCCGCATAACCACCATTATTCGTCCTGGTACATCTTTTGCTGGTCCGATATTTTCATACAACCTTGGCTTGGGTACATCAAATGGGCCCAGTTCACTATCTGCCAGTTCGTCGATTGCAAAGACGGACCGGGTCAATACCATCGGATTATACCCATAGCCTTTCAGGAACAGCATCCCAAGGTATTTATCCGAGAGCATATCGGACGCGCTAAGCAGCCCTGTCCGCCCCGTATATACCTTGATTTTGTATTTTTCGCTTAATTGTTTAGCGGCGGCTGCATAATCGCCGGCCATTTGCCTGAACTGCTCGGAGCCGATTTTCTCGAGATCTATATCTGTCGCTTGCAGACCGGCCTCGGTAAGGGTCCTGGCCTCCTGGAGGATTTTTTCCGCCTCGGAGTTTATTTTATTTTGCAGCAGGCTTTTTAAAATGGCCCCTGCCACCTCGCCGTAGCTTTTAATTCGCTCAGTCTGCGGTGAATTTGGGTCGTTCGGGTCCGAAGGAATCGATGCAGTGAATTCTTTTCTGTGTTTTTGGTAAAATTCTTCTGCATCTTCCTCTGTAGGTGCCGTTACTGTCGCTGAAACATCATCGAGCTTAACGGCGATATATTCAAGCTGAACTCTGTCATCTAACATGTACCCGAAACCATAAGGGTTTTGTTCGTTTGTGTCGCCGGCAAAGGATTTTTTGTATTTGTCGAAATGCTCAACTAATTCCTTTTCGCTCGGCTCGCCCTGAGTTTTGGCAAACACGGCCGAATCAAATTTCACAAATTCAACGTCGGTTGTCTCCTCTTCCCAGTTTGCATTATGCATTATCTGCGAGGTTGTAATGTCTTCGCTCGTGCAAATCATCCTGGCATACATCAATACCGTTGTTACTTCGCTGAACGCTTTTAGTATTTCTTCTTCCGTGACGCCCTGCTGATTTGTTATTGACCCCATTAGCTGTGAATATGTTGCACCATTAAAAACTTGTGGTATTATTTTTGCAAGCTGCGCGCCCGCAATCTCACTTGATGTTCCCACACCGGCGAGCTGCGCTTCGTTCTTCAGCAGCAGCCAGTATATCTCGCCTGACATCGAGCGCCTGTAAATATCATTAATTTGTTTCTCACTGATTCTGTACTGGTGTGCTCCTATCAGCTGTTTTGTATAGCTGGTTATCGCCGGCGAAGTTGTCCTGTCTTGAAACAACAGTTCAGCCAGCAGGAGTGCGTGCAAATCATTCGCATGAAACAGCGGCGCGCTTATGTTTCTTAGGATTTTATCTGCCTGCAGGAGCTTTAGGATTTCCAGTTCCTGCCGGGCCGAAGCTAAGTCGCGGTTTGTTATTTTCCTGTTATCTGCGAAGTAGGCTATGGTTTTTTGCTGGCCTGTTCCTCTTCTTCGGCTGAGCTGGCTGAGAAAATCCGGGGCCACAAAGCCGACAAATATGAAGATGACCACAACAGCCATCACTTTCGTGTTATTTTTGCGAAGCCATTTTATTAAATTCATAACTATGCTCCGAATTCGTCCCAAAATTGCCGGTTCATATCGAGCAGGCTTCCATTATGCGGTTTATCGCAAAATGGCGTCCTTTTCTGAAACCATAAGAGT
>CAIYOL010000195.1 GCA_903927855.1 uncultured Planctomycetota bacterium | reverse complement strand
TCTCGCATTAAAGCAACAAGAACCCCCACCACGCCGGGTGGGGGCTAAATATTTTTGAGTTTGTCTCGGAGTTTTCGAGGTTGGGAAAAATTTTAAGCAGTCCTCGCGCCTGCAACCCGCCGTGAAACGGCGGGCTAAATACAAACGCCCAGACGGCGGGCGTTGGAGGGAAAACCCGCGCAATAAATTGCGGGGCTAAATACCTGAACCCCGGCATGTGAGATGCCGGGGCTAACCTGAAGAACATCGACCCACCGGATAAACCAGCGGGCTTTCGGGTTTAAGGGAAAGGCCATGCGTTAGTTGACATATTCTTTGGTAAGATTTATAGTGTAAACTGGCAGATGATGAATTGTAATCAGGTTATCGATAAACTCAAATCTTTAGCTGACCCGGATTATCTGACGGGGATGACCCATTTTGCAATCAAAACTGACCGCGCATTGGGCGTATCGGCGCCGCGTATGCGTAAACTCGCCAGAGAAATCGGGACAGACCATAAGCTGGCCCTGGAATTATGGGAAACCGGAATCCACGAGGCAAGAGTAGTAGCCACACTTATAGATGACCCAAAGCAGGTAACTAAATCCCAGATGAGTAAGTGGGTACGTGAAATTGATAACTGGGGAGTGTGCGACGCCTGCTGCGGAGTGCTATTCGATAAGACACCATTTGCCTGGGCGAAGGCAATCGAGTGGCCTGAACGCAAAGAAGAATTTGTCAGACGTGCAGGTTTCGTTCTTATGGCTGCTTTGGCCGTCCACGATAAAAAGGCGCCGGGCAAAAAATTCCTGCCGTTCTTCAGCATTATCAAGCGTCACGCCGATGACGGGCGGAACTTCGTCAAAAAGGCCGTAAACTGGGCGCTTCGGCAGATAGGCAAACGAAACATCGCGCTGAACAAAAAGGCCGTGGCTGTCGCCAAGGAAATCCGGAAGATGGATTCACCTGCCGCCCGCTGGATTGCCGCTGACGCACTTCGAGAATTAACGGACAAAAAGGTTCGGACGCGACTGCGTAACTGATCCCCCTTCGACAAGGCTTCCGACTTCGCTGGAAAGCTACGCCGGACAAGTCGGCGGGACGGGTTGCGAGGCTAAATATTTTGAGATTGCCGCGGAGTGTTATTGGTTTTTGTTGAGGACGATGGTTTGAGTTGGGCCGAGGAGTTTGTATTTTATTCCTCGCCAGGTAAGGGTTCTGCCAAAGGCAGAAGAGATAATAAAGAACAGCATCAGGAGTGACCATAGCCAAAAGAAAAGTAAATCGGCGACCATAGCGGACTTCATAGTTCGTCGCTCGTCGCTTCCTTCGACTTTGCTCAGGGCGGGCGTCTCTTGTCGCTCGTAGTTGAGTAATTTGTAGGCCATTTTCTGGCGCAGGACAGCGCGGATAAACTGAGCGGTGAAAAATAAAATGGGGACAGCAATGAAAATTAAAAGTTGAAAGTTTAAAGTTGAAAATTGAGAAGAGGCGTATATTGCAAAGACGATTCCTCCCCACGAGCCAAGGATTGAATACAGACTGCTGGCTAATCCGAACCACCAGGTGCCGGGAGTGCTTATGCGGGTAATCAGGAATTGCCGTCTGCCAAATTCAAAAAGCTCGCCCCAGGTAATGGATTCATACGAAGCAACGAGGCAGGCAGGGACGAAAACGATTTTTTTGCGGGCTTTTTTGACGGCGTAGCTGAGCGACAAATCGTCGCTGAGGGTTTTTAGCCAGATTTTGTCGATGCCCAACTCCCGAAAGACATTAACACGGATAGCCATAGAGCCGCCCCAGGCCTGATTGAAAGGGGTGTTGCCGAGCAGCTGGGCGATTTTGGCGTTTACAGCCGAGAGGGTGAGACTTGCCAGATTGTTCTTTTTGGGCACATACCAGCGATAGCCGGTGGCAGCGCCATTTTTCGACTTTCGAAGAGGGTAAACTATGTGGCTTAGCCAATCGCTGCGGACACAGATATCGGAGTCGGCGAAGGCCAAGACCTCGACATCGCTGCCAACCCTCTGGCAGCCATAGAGCAGATTATGGTTTTTTTGGCTGCAGGATTGTGCTGGGCCGGCCACCAAAATCTGCACGTCTTTGGCCTTTGAGCTTTGGCTCAAACGGTTTTTTAGTTCGCATAACGCGGTGAAGGCAGGGTCTTCCTTGTCGGCGACCACAAACCACAGCAGATAATTTTCGTAGTCCTGATTAAAGAGAGAAGTGATATTTTGCTGGAAGGCGGAGTCCAAGCCCTTGCACGGTACAATAAGAGCGGTTTTCGGGCGGTATAATAGGCGCTGCTTTTTATACTTGGTCAGTGCATAGTGGTAATTCCTGCACGGATGCCACATGAATATTAATTGCGATAGAATTAGTACGGCGGCTATTATGTAGTAATACCAATCCATATTAATTGATTATATTGAATTATTCGCAGAGTTCAAGATATGGAAGCCAACGGCACTATCGAATCGGCCAGCATCTCAACAGTATAAGATTTTGCCAGGTCGAATGGGAGCAAGCAGCCGTGATTGTGGTCGGAGGCGAGGATTATAAGATTTTTGCCGGCCCGGCTCCAACCCTCCGTCTGCGGCTGATGGCCAAGGATGAAGATGTCGATATCGAAAAGTTCAGCCATTTTGTCGAGCGTTTGCTGACTGAAGTTTCTGCCCCAGGTCAAGAGGTAAGCGGAACCTGGTTTAACACAGTCGTTGATTTTCAGCTGCTTATCTAAAATCTGCCGGTCAAATTTATCCACGAAATGGTCGGCAGGGAGGGAATGTGACAGCCATATTCTGTTTTCGCATCTTACCGCCAACGGCTGCGAGAACAAGAATTGTCTTATCGCCAGTTTGATGTCATCGCCGGCCTCCTGGAATTCCTTCTCGAGAGCCAATCGCATCAGGCGATTCATTTCCTCACCGTCTTTCATAACACGACTATTATTGATGAAAGCGATATCGTGGTTTCCCATAATAATATGGACGCGGTCGGGGAAGGTCAACTTATAACGTACAACATCGAAGAGCAGTTTGTGTGAGAGGCAGCCTCCTGCAGCGTCTCTGGGACCTCCGTGTATAATTTCCTGCAAGAGGACGTGGTTATTGGGATTGTTGTTTAAATCGGCGAAAGCAACTATTCTTTCGAAGTTTCGCCTATGGCCGTGGATATCGCCGGTTGCGATGAGTTGGACGTTTGAAGGGAGGTAAATCAGGTTACCGCGTCGAAACCTATCTGCATTACAGGCTTCAACACCGCTGTTTAACAAATCAACTATTGCTTGAGGCATCTTTATCCGTTTTTATCTGCCCGCCTAATATGCTGTGTACCAGCATGTCCAGCCTCGATATAACCGTCATCATATCCGGCGGACGTTTCGCAGGCTCATCTTCTATGCAATCCATTACAAGTTTAGAAAGTCCTATCGGCAACTGTTTTCTTATCTCATGTGGCGCCAGGCGCGGCTGAGGCGGCAACGGCAGGCCGAAGCTGTCCTTTTTAGATATCAAGGTCGGGACGTGCTTTCCTGTAAGCGCCCAGTACATTGTCGCGCCGAGATTAAAGATGTCGGTTCTTGGGCCGAGGGCTTTACGCCTGACCTGCTCGGGTGCGATATAATCGGGGGTGCCCTGGATGCGCGGTTTTACGGTTCCGATTTTGCAGCTTTGGCCGAGGTCGATAATTTTGATGGAGCCGGCATCGCTAATAAGGATGTTATTAGGCTTCATATCGCAGTGAACAAACCCCTGCTGATGCATGGCCTGGAGACCGCTTGCGACCATTCGGAATACGAGCAGCACATCGAGCAAACTCAGAGCAGGGCTGTCTTCGAGGCTTTTACCGTCAAAAAATTCCATAGAAAGCAGCATTTCTTTTACCACGAACATACTGCGTATTTTCTTCAGTTTGTGGCACTTGCGGACATAAGGGTGGTTTATCCGCCGAGCCACTTTGTATTCGGTCTCAACCTGCTCGAATATCCTTGAATCTTCCGGCCTTTCAAAGACAACCCGTTTTAGAGCAACTTCGGTCTTATTCTGTTCGTCGATTGCCATGTAGATTGTGCTGCGAGCGCCAATTCCGATACGCTTGATTATGCTAAAACCACCAATATCGAGTGCGACTTTTGCCATACTATTAACTGAAACCTAATAATTGAACGATCTGTCGATATTTCGCTACAATCTTATTAGGATGCGCGAAATCGGCTTTCTGTTCCCTTAATATTTTGCATTTAGCGACAAAACTATTAAAAAACCATCTTTTGTGAAGAGCTACAAGCTCAGGCAAATTTTGTAAACTCCACAGTCTATAGTATAATCGTTTGTTTGTCCAGTAGTTATGGCCGTTTTTTATATTATCGGCCAAAGAAAGAGGTGGCTTGAAATTAGGATGGCCAGCAGGTTTTGTCTTTTGCTGGGAAAGAACTCCCCGAGTAGGGCTCGAACCTACGACCTAGCGGTTAACAGCCGCTCGCTCTACCAATTGAGCTATCGGGGAATAGCAAGCTACAAATCGGTACTTCGGCTCAAAGAGCCGCTTTAGTATAGATTTTAGAGTATTATCTAAAAATTTGACAGCTTTGTCAAACACCATTTTGACGATTTGCTTCGGTCTTCGGATAGTAAGACCCTTGCAAAAGGAGCTAAAACAGCATATAAATTAAGCTGTTATGGCTAAAGAGGTAAAAAAGCAAATCGAGCAGTTAGTGGGCACGATTACCTCTTAAACAAGAAATTATATTTAAATGGGAAATTAGGAGAAAGGCCATTAATAAAGTACAGTTTGTGCTGCTGTCGGCGTGTTTGTTTGCGCCGGGGCTTGTTTCAGCGGAGGAAACAGCAGGGCTTACAAAACTATCCGAACACGTTTATGCGGCGGTGGATTTCAAGAACGCATCGCCGGCAGGCAACAGCTTCGGCGTAAATACCGGCATTGTTGTCGGTAATGATGCTGTCCTTGTTGTTGATACGCGCATATCCGCAAAAAAGGCGCGGGAGTTTATTGCTGATATTAAAAAGATAACCGATAAGCCAATCAAATACGTTGTTAATACGCATTACCATCTGGACCATTCATGGGGCAACTGCGAGTTTGTGAAGCTCGGCGCGGTGGTCATAGGCCACGAAAACTGGATCAAATTGGCCTCCCGCTATAAAGAGGGTATGTCGCATCCGGAATATTACGGTATGACGGCGGAGGACCTTAATGGGACCACGTTAAGTCCGCCTACAATTACTTTTAAAGATGCGATGCTTGTGGACCTCGGCGACGTTACCGTCAGTTTATCATATCTCGGTCATACGCATACCAACGACAGCATTGTGGTCCTTGTTGAGCAGGACGGAGTTTTGTTCACCGGCGATATCCTTTTTACGAGGTATCATCCGTCCATGAATGAGGCTGACGTTCAGGGCTGGCTGAAAACCCTTGCAAAACTGGAGAGCACACCTGCGAAGATTATTGTGCCGGGGCACGGTCCTGTATCGACCACGGCGGACATCAAAGATTTGGAAGTATACCTGACGGAGTTCGACAAGCAAGCCAAGGTATTATGTGCCGGCAAGACACAGGATGATGCGCCTGCCATCGCACAGGAAATGCTCAAGATACTCCCTGACCAGAAGCGAACGGAACTTATTTGGGGAGTTGAGAACAACCTGCGAAGCAAATATCTCCCGAAGAAGTAATAAGAGACGATTTGCTTTTGTCTGCGGATAGTAAGACTCTTGCAAAAGGGGCTGAAACAGCATATAAATTAAGCTGTTATGGCTAAAGAGGTAAAAAAGCAAGTCGAACGATTGCGCAACGAAATCCGCAGGCACGATTACTTCTATTACGTTCTCAATCAGCAGGAAATCACCGACCAGCAGTATGACAAACTCTTTAGCGAGCTAAAGTCGTTAGAAGAAGCCAATCCACAATTTATAACGTCTGATTCGCCTACTCAGCGGGTTTCCGAAAGGCCACTTGATGGGTTCAAGACCGTTCGTTACGCAATACCTATGCTCAGTATTGATAATACCTACAGCCCTGAAGAATTGAAAGCCTTCGATGAGAGGGTGGCGAAAGGACTTGAAAGCCGAGATTATGGCTACGTCGTCGAATTAAAAATCGACGGTGTGGCGTCGAGTTTACGTTACGAACATGGCTTGCTGGTTACCGGCGCCACTCGCGGCGACGGGCGAGTTGGTGATGATGTAACCGCGAATGTCCGAACGATAAAGGCAATTCCGCTGCGACTGACGGGTGATGCTCCCGATGTTCTCGAAGTCCGCGGCGAAGTGTATATGCCGACAAAATCGTTCGCCGCATTAAATAAACAGCGTGAAAAGGAAGGCGAGACGCTGTTTGCAAATCCGCGAAATGCCACGGCGGGGTCGCTTAAGCTGCTCGATTCGAGAATTACGGCCAAAAGGAATCTTGCGTTCTTTGCATACGCGACGGGTGAGACTTCTCAGCCGTTGGGTAAAGACCATTATGAAACCTTGCAGGTGTTTAAGAAACTGGGACTACCCGTTAATCCGAATATTAAGAAAGCGAAAAATATTGATGAGGTAATCGGGATTTGCAACAGTTGGGACAAAAAACGTGAGCAGCTCGAATATCAGATTGATGGAATGGTTGTCAAAGTCAATCGCCTGGACCATCGCGAGATTCTGGGTTTTACGGGCCGGGCGCCGCGATGGTGCATAAGCTATAAATTTGCCGCTGAACAGGCGGAGACGGTTGTCGAGTCAATTGATGTTCAGGTGGGTAAAGGCGGGACATTGACGCCTGTTGCAAATTTGAAGCCTGTATTTTTGGCTGGGACAACCGTCAAAAGGGCAAGTCTTCATAACTTCGACCAGATGAAGCGATTAGATGTGCGGGAAGGCGATACGGTCGTGATTGAAAAGGCCGGTGAAATCATTCCGCAGGTGGTCGAGGTTAAAAAAGAACGAAGGCCTGCTCACACAGTATCTTTCAAGCTACCGAAGAAGTGTCCTAATTGCGGCGGCGATGTTAAAAAAGACGAAGAAGGGGTTTTTCTGCGGTGTGTCAATCCGCATTGCCTCGGGCAATTAAAGGAACGGCTGCGCTATTTTGCAGGCAGGGGGCAAATGGATATTGAGAACCTCGGCGAGGCCCTGATAGACCAGTTGGCTGAGACCGGCTTAGTCAAGAATGTTGCGGACATATACAAACTGCAAAAAGAAGACCTCATCGAATTGGAGCGAATGGCCGACAAAAGCGCACAAAACGTCATTGATTCGATTGAGGCAAGCAAGACCAGACCGTTGTGGCGGCTGGTTGCCGGGCTGGGTATTCGGCATATTGGCGTGCAGACCGCACAGGATTTAGCTGAGCACTTCGGCTCGCTCGAGGCCCTTATGAACGCAGGTCAGGCAGATCTCGATGCAATTGAACAAGTCGGAGAAAAGGTTGCTGAAAGCGTTTATGAATTCTTTCATAACAATAAAAACGCCTCTGTCATTAAAGAGCTTTTGGCGGCAGGCATTAAGCCGGAACTGCCAAAGAAGGCCAGAGCCAAAGGCAAGCTTTCAGGTAAGACCATTGTCGTAACGGGCACACTTGAAAAGTTCAGCAGGGGGCAAATCGAAGAAGCAATCCGAGACGCAGGCGGAAAAGCGACTTCCAGTGTCAGTAAAGCAACCGATTTTGTGCTGGCTGGTGAAGACCCCGGCAGTAAGCTCGATAAGGCGTTGAAATTGGGTGTTAAAGTGATAAACGAAAAGCAATTTTTGGCAATGCTCGAAAGATAAAATTGAATTAAAACCTGTTTGGTTGCAGGTTGGTAGAAAAATGATAAAGACATACGAAGGGCATGAAATTTTTTATAAAAGGATGAAAGAAAAAGGTATTCGCTCCTGGAACGAATATTCACGCGTAAAATATCCGGAAATTCTTGCGGAAACAAAACGATTTTTGTCAGACACCCTTGCTCAGCCGTGGGCGCCCAAAGGCGGCAGGGTAGTCGAACTTGGCTGCGGGACCGGGCCTATTTTGAGATGGATTTGCAAAAGAGATTTTAGCGGATTGGGTATCGATGTCTGCAAAACGGCTATTGCTATGGCAAAAGATCAATCAAAGGGCTTGGATGTTAAATTTAAGCGGGCCGATTTATGCCGTGTCAATGTTGAAAGAATCGGAAAGTTCGATTTGGCGATAGACGGGAAATGTCTGCATTGCATTGCCGGCGCCGACGACAGAAAAAAGTTTCTGAAAAACAGCTTAAAACTGTTGAAAAAAGGTGGTCTTTTTATCGTAATGACTATGTGCAGTCCGGTTAATAGAAAGTTATTATCGGTGGGGCGCGAGAACTGGAAGTTCATAAACCATACTCATTATATTCCGTGGGATAAAGCCAGCAAATTTGAGGATTATGTTACGATTAATGGCCGGGCTTATTTGCCAACACGCAAAGTTCCACATTGGAAAAGTATTTTGTCCGAAATCCGCAATGCAGGTTTCAAAATTCTGATGTTCCGATACTGCGAACCTACCAAACAAGAGCCCTGCGGCGACCTTTCGGTAGCAGCACTGGCGTGAAGATGATTAACAAAGACGAGAAATATATGCGGATGGCCCTGAAGCTTGCGCAGCGAGGCATTGGCTCAGTTGAGCCGAACCCCGCTGTCGGGGCAGTCATCGTAAAGGGCGGTCAGGTTATCGGCAGGGGATGGCACAGAAAATTCGGTGGCCCACACGCGGAGATTAACGCACTGAAAAACTGCAAACGGTCACCTGCTGGTGCGACGATGTATGTAACGCTTGAACCCTGCTGCCATTATGGTAAAACGCCTCCCTGTACAAAAGCTATTATAAAAGCGGGTATAAAAAAAATCATAGCAGCAACAAAAGACCCTACAAAAAAAGTCAACGGCAAGGGTTTTAGAATCCTTAAAAAAGCAGGGATTGAGATTAAAACCGGAATCTGTAAAAAGGAAGCTGAAGAATTAAATGCGCCATTTTTTAAATTCGCCAGAACAAAAAGACCCTGGGTAATCATTAAATGGGCACAAAGTAAAGACGGCTTTCTCGCCCGGGCCGACAAAAAACGATGGATAACCGGCGCAAAAAGCAGAAACGATGCACATAAACTGCGAAGAAAAGTTCAGGCAATCCTGGTCGGTATAAATACCATTTTAGAAGATGACCCACTGCTTACGGTAAGACCGAATATTGAAAGACAACCGGTTAGAGTTGTCCTCGACAGTAAATTAAGAATTCCAATCGATTGTAAATTAATCAAAACAACCCAAAAAACACCTGTAATTGTATTCGCAACGAATAAAAACAATAAAAAAACACCTCAACTGAGAAAAAAAGGAGTGGAAATCATAAGAACTAAAACTGTCGGAGGAAAATGCAATATAGAAGTTGTTCTCATGGAACTTTCTAAAAGGAATATTCAGCAAATCCTCGTTGAAGGCGGGAGAGAAGTCATAACCTCGTTTCTGAAACAGAAACTGGCAGATGAAATTGTTGTTTATACCTCGAACGAAACCATCGCTGAAAACGGGAAGGTAAAAGCTTCACAAATAATGAAAAAAACCTATAATCGTCTCAGAAGAAATTACGACGATAAAAAATTGTTCGGCAAAGACATTCGTTTAAAAGGAGTTTAAACGAGATTATATGAAAAAGATAGAGATTTTTGGTTTGCAGACCATACCGGAGATAAAAGCGGGCGATAGTCTTGCTAAAATCATCTGTGATTGCGCCAGAAGTGAAAATGTCGGCATAAACGAAAAGGACGTATTCGTACTGACGAGCAAAATCGTCTCAAAGGCGCTGGGCCTGATAAGGAATAAAGCGGATGTCAAGGTAAGCAAAAAGGCACTTAAAATTTCAAAGAAAACCAAGAAAGACCCAATATGGGTTCAGATGATTCTCGATGCGGGCCATAAGATTATTGCTGTAGTACCCTTGGGGGGAGCGATAACCAAATACGTAGTCAGTGGCTCTGCGGATGCCGAGAGCAGCCAGAGACTGTGCGACGCTGAAAAATGCCTTTTTATAACGCGCAGCAAAACCGGCAGTATTCATACCTGTGATGCGGGTATCGACGGCTCAAATCATCCGGTAGGAGTTGTAAGTTTATTTCCCGAAGACCCTGACGCTGAGGCAGCGAAAATCAGGGCTGAAATCAGAGAACTTACCGATAAAAATATCGCGGTAATCCTTGCTGATACCGAGATAATTCCCTACGGGACGATTGATACTGCGGTTGGCTCGTCGGGAATAAATCCGTGTTCGATAATGTTCGGCGAAAAAGACAAGTTCGGCAAACCGAAATTCGGCGGGCTTGATTTGGTCGGTTACGAGATGACGGCTGCTTCAGCATTGTTGTTCGGCCAGACCGATTCTGGCATTCCTGTTACGATAATAAGAGGATATGATTATCAATTCGATGAGGAGAAAAACGTTTCCAATACACTACATTTTGCAGGAGACGAGAAGGATATTTCGCAGATTGTGCGGGAGATGATGAAATTGACTTCGTATGCAATTGAGGGGTTTGGCAAAAAACTTTTGCTGCGAATCGGTTCCTGGTTTATCCGTTAAGAATCACTGGGTATTTTTATTCTTGCCGGAGACAAGCAAATCAAAAACGAACCATATGGCCGAGGTAAAAGAAAAATATTATCGCCAGGATGTGAAGTATCCACCAATTCAATGTAAATAGTTTGAACTGATTCATATTTACCTCCACAGGAAATGGCCGAGATAATATACAATGCTTACGGCCGCAAGATGGACAAGCCACCATCCCATATTCGGATAACGATAGGTAATTCCTTTTTTCTCTTTGGCTGCGTCATAGCCGAATAATTCCAGGTCAAAGAGAGCTTTTCCAACAAAGAATTTCGCCCACAAAATTAATATATCAGACAGCATCGTGGTCAGGAGGACCGCCTGCACCGTTACCGGATTGGGCCAATGAGCAATCGAAAAGTGGGCCATAGTGATAGTGCCTACAATGACCAGAAATCCGTTTAGGACATAGCCGTAAGCGATAGACCTCCTGAAACAGAAAAGAAGGGGCACAACCAAAACGGACAGGATGCCCGAAACGGCTGGAACAAGGTTTGAATAGTTGGTTTTGACCGGATGTATGCGCAAGTGCAGCAACAATCCGCCTATGGAAAGCGTCCAGAGGCCGACGAGCAAGATTGACTTTGTATAAGTTCTGACAGTCATAATATTCTCCTTATACAGATGGCACCGCCCATTGATGCGATTTACGAATGCCCTTAAATTTTAACCCGATGCAGAAAGATTTGTAAATGTGTTTTTTCCTTAATTTATTAAAAATTTATATACGGCAAAACGAGGCGGGTTATGTCTTATTAAATACTTTTTTTCTTCTTAGGATATGATGATAATGCTGGGCGAAGCGGTGGGCTTCATCGCGGACGTATTGCAGAAGTTTCAAAACAGGCGAATGGCGGGGCAGTTTCAATGGTTTTGAGCTGCTTTGCAGATAGAGGTCCTCTTCACGTTTAGCAATCGCTGCGATTTTTACAGGCGGTGCGTGCATTTTTTTGAGGACGGTTTGGGCGGCATGAAGATGTCCGAGGCCGCCATCAATCAAAATCAAATCAGGCCAGAGTTCTTCGCCGTGGAGGGCATATTTGTATCTGCGTCTGACCACTTCGGCAATCATTGCATAGTCATTGATGCCTTTGACGGTTTTTATTTTGAACCGCCGATAGCCGCTTTTAAAGGGCCTGCCGTCAATAAATTTGACCAAAGAGCCGACCGCCTCTGCGCCGCCGATATTGGCAACGTCAATTCCCTCGATAATTCTTACCGGTTGGGGTGATTGCAGGAAAAACTGGAGTTTTTCGAGGGCTTCGGCAGGTTCGGCGGCGAAAACTTCCGGTTGGACGTCCTCATCGGGCGTGCCGCGGCGGTCCAGACGCTCAATCAGCCGGATTCGGTCGCGAAACATCGCAGCTTTCTCGTAGTTCGTCTCTGCGGCAGCTTCGGCCATTTGTTTTTTAAGCTGACGTAAGACTATCGAGCGCTTGGAACATAAGAATTTCACAAGGTCTTTGATAGTTTTTTTGTATTCGCTTTTGCTGATTTTGGCTGCGCAGGGTGCTGTGCATTGCTTTATGCTGTATAAGATGCAGGGGCGAAAGAAGTTACGTTTCTTGTAGTCAGAGCAAATGTCAAGATTGCAGCTTCGGAACTTGAAAATTTTCTGCATCTCGACAAAGACTGCCCGAAGGTCTTTTGCGCTTGCGAAAGGCCCAAAGAGTCGACTGCCGCTTCGCGGCTTGCGGGTAATATAAACACCGGGAAAATCGTCGGATATTGTAATTTCCAAATACGGGAAGGTTTTGTCATCGACGAGGTCCGTGTTGTAGGGGGGGTGTATATCCTTAATCAGCCGTGCTTCCTGCAGCATTGCGGTAACTTCGGTTTCGGTTTCCAGCAAGTCGATGGTTTCAACTTTTGTCAGCATTTCAGCTATTTTAGGACCTCGCGAAGCGGCAATATCGGCGGCCTGCTGAAAATAGCTTGCCACTCGCGAGCGGAGATTTTTGGCTTTGCCGATGTAAAGGACTTTATCCTTCGGGTCCTTCATAAAATAAAGTCCTGGGCCGGTCGGAAAGCCCTTTATTTTTTCGCGGA
>CAIYOL010000194.1 GCA_903927855.1 uncultured Planctomycetota bacterium | reverse complement strand
TGTTTTCCTTTCAAATAATTATTTACGTGATTACTCTTTTGCGTTACCTGTTATTTTTGGTACAATGTCGTTCATCGCATAATGGACGAATTGTTGGCCTAATTTTGTAAGCTCATAGCGTTTCTCATCATCAAAGGCAGAAGTAATATATGGGCTTGAACTTCCCCGAGACCGTCTTTGCGGTTCACTTTTAACGAAGCGACCAAGATAGTCCGTTTTGCGGTGTTGTCTGATTATATGCCCGACACTTAAATCATAAATAATTAATTTGAACAAATCGGCTTCGGCAGAATCTTCTTTTTCGGGTTCACCATGAATATTTTGCCAAATTTGTCCACGGGTAATCCCTGAATTATTGTAGATACAACCGACTGCTTTAAAATGAGCCTCACTATATTTATTAATCCATTCAATAAATAATCTGACAACATCATCACTGGTCATGGAACAAGAGGCTGCATTTGAGAGAAGATTTCTGATAAGAATTCTTTTTTCTTCGCTTTCAGCAGCAGACCAATCTCTAAAACATTTTTTAATAATCGAGAGATATGCCGGACTTTGTACTCTTTCTTCAACTTTGGGGTCATTCATGTCTAGTCTAATCATCACTTCGGCTAAAGTTATCCCAATTTCTTTGATTTCGTCTTCTTGTAATTTTAGCCAAGAAGCAAATATCTTATTGAATCTTTTCTGTTCAGCCTCTGACCACGCTCCAGCAGCCGCACCAAAAACCCCACCAACCACAGGAATTGCACCGCCAAGACATGCCAGAGCAAAACGCGAAACAGCAGGTCCGGCACCTCCTTCAAGAGCTTTATCCATATCTTTGCGGAGTTGTCCTTTTTCATCTGCCATATCTAATGTTCCCTGTCTCTCGGTGGGCAAGGGTCGTTGCCGGGTGCGATTGTATCTTTGCTGACTATTTGTCCGTGAATCCCCATTGTTGTGCGTTCGCCTCCGCCCTGATTGCGGAGCATTTCTGCTGCTACTTTGTTTGCCTCTCCTTGGGTATCGTGCAAACTGGATGCTTTATCGGCATCATTTCGTTTGTTTACCCACACACCGTCATCGCGGTGATATACTGTACGGTCTCTGCCTTTACTCATTTTTCTTCCCTTTTCATAAATGTTAATAATTCATTCTTCAACTAACTTTCGGAAGTTAGCCTGATGTGGAAAACATCGAGCGGAAAATCAGAAACCCCCAAAATCGCTTCTGAGGACTGCCGAGCCTCCGCGGGCTTTGGTGCAATCCAAATCAAATTTATATTATAGTCATGGTCTTGTAATATAGCAAGAATTGTGCCAAGTTCAGAAAAATTGATAATCGACCTTATTAAGCCCAAAAAGGCGTTTTGGGGTTCCCATGCTTTTTATATCTGCCAAAACGGCACAATACCCCCGCAATGAACACCTTTGCAGGCATAAACCTCATTTTTAACGCAAAAACAGCGATTTTGAGGTCAGCGGATGGCTCCCTCTTTGGAGCGGATGAACTACTTCTTGGAGCGGACGACATACTCCTTGGAGCGGATGGTCTGCTCCTTGGAGCGGACGACCCATTCCTCGGAGGGGATGAATCACTCCTCGAAGCGGGAGACTGGCTCCGTGGAGAGGACTGCTTACTCCAGCCGGTAGATGACCCGCTCCGCGGAGCGGATTAGATTTTTGCGTTTTTTTCTAAAAAGCCGAAGTTCTCCATCAATAATTGCCCCTGTCCCTACGCCTATTATATAAAGGTGATATTGCGGTTCACCCTGCACGGAGGCTGAATCAATTTGCTTTTATGTCAAAGTAAGCTTTCTTTTTGGCTTGGAGCGGAAAAACAATGTTTAAATTCTTTATTTTGAGGAGGTAACAGAAAATGCCGGATTACATTCCAGGAAGTGATACAGAATTTTTGGCGTGGGTGACCAACTTTGCTAGCTATGCCAGCGCCCACTTCGCGGAGCTGGGTATAGTTGCTGCTGATATGGCACCGATAAATGATGGGCTGTTGGGTTTTAATGCAGGAATGCAAGAAAATGTCACTGCCCAGCAGACAGCTCAATCGGTACGGCAGGCGAAGGATGACAGTCGAGATGTGCTGGAATCGGCGGTAAGGCAGTTAGTGCGGCAGCTTCAGGCATCCGGCGATGTCGATGATGCAGAGCGCGCAGCACTGGGGATTACCGTACCCGATAGAGTTCAAACCTCTGGAGCTGGTGATATGACGACAAGGCCGATAGGAATGGTTGATACCAGCCAGCGGCTGCGGCATGAGATTCGTTTCGTCGATGAGGCGACCCCGACAAGCAGGGCAAAACCTCAGGGTGTGATGGGCTGTGAGATATGGGTAAAGGTCAGCGCACATGGAGAACCGCCGCCAGCCGACCCCAATGAACTTAGCTTTTTGGCTATGGATACGGCAAGCCCGTATATCGCCGAATTCGATGGGGCAAACGGCGGGAAGACCGCACACTATATGCTCCGATGGGTCAAGACAGGCGGCGACAAAGGTCCGTGGTCGGAGACCATCAGCGCAACGATAACGGCGTAAAAGTTTGCTGAGCAGCCAAAGGGCAAGGAGCTTGAGTACCGCGTAAAAAGCGGTCGATATCAGCGGTGCAGGCTCACCATCCAATGTAATAGCAGTGATTCTTTAAAACAGCAAACCGATTTTACTCAGCAGCTACCAACACTTTTGATTGAAAATTTGTTCTGCTAAGTGAAAAAAGGGTGGGCGGGATTAGTCCTTGTTGCTCTCTACGTCGCATCTGCATGAAGGTAGGAATTGTTGACAATGCCAACAACCGTTCTCCTTTAGTTTTTGTGTGTGTTTTGGTGCTGATAGTATGTAGGTGGGTAGTCGGTCTTTTGTTTTCCCATAGGGGGAGGTACAAGCAGGATAAGAGAGGGTTACAAGTAGGATATGAGGGGGTTACAAGTAGGATAATATGGGGTTACAAGTAGGATATGAGGGGGTTACAAGTAGGATAATATGGGGTTACAAGTAGGGGTAGATAGTAGTTAGAAGTAAGGCAAGAGTTAGATATCAGCACAAAAATCGCATAAAAATAGTTATAACTATTAAATTTAATAGTT
>CAIYOL010000193.1 GCA_903927855.1 uncultured Planctomycetota bacterium | reverse complement strand
TCATCAAGGTAAGCGGCGCCAGCCGAACTGATGCCGGCGTCAGCGCACTCGGACAGGTCGCAAACTTCTCTCTCGACTCGCCGATACCGACTGACAATTTTGTCAAGGCGCTCAATCATCGCCTCCCGCGTGACATCGTCGTTACCGAAGCCGTTGAAGTTGATAAGGACTTCGATGCCTCCGGCTCGGCTAAGTGCAAGCTGTACCGCTACACAATCTTCACCGGCAAAAACCGAAACGTCCTGAAGACCCGAAATTGCTGGCACAGACCAGCACCCCTCGATATCGCCGCGATGGACGCCGCCGCAAAAATGCTCCTCGGCACAAAAGACTTCAAGTCCTTCGCCTCCGCCGCCGACAAACGCGACAACTCTGTCCGAACCGTAATGAAATGCGAGGTTAAACAGGATGATAAGTGGGTTTATATAGATATCGAAGCCGACAGGTTTCTGTATAATATGGTCAGAAATATCGTCGGAACTTTGGTCGAAGTCGGCAGGGGCAAATGGAAACCAGAAAAGATAAACGAAATTATCGAAGCGAAAGACCGCAAAGCCGCCGGCCCCATCGCCCCCGCTGCCGGCCTGTGCTTAATGTGGATTAAATATTGATTTTGTTGTCGCGAAAAATGTTATGACTGAAAAAACCCAACTCAACTTATTACTTGTATGTTTATTGCTGTCTAATCTAACCTTGGCGGGATGCTCATCAAATTCGCCAAACCTGTCAGTGAAAAACTGGCCTGATTTCAACGATCTAAATAAATTCATGGCGGTATCTTCACTGTATATGTCAGTAAAAGGTAATTCGCCGGATTCAATAGAAGATATAGAAAATTTTTGTTCTGATTACAACTCACCGAATTGTGGCATTGACCTGAAAAAATTTGATTTGCAGCAATTGGAAAACGGAAAGGTCAGGATTAAATATAAATCAGATATGCTTTCTGCGACGATGGAAATTGATAATATTTCACAATCTTCGTTGGATATTAATTCCATTCCGAAAAAAGATATTGAAGAAATAATCAAACATCTGACCAAATGATTATCAAGTAGAGGACGGAGTTTATCCGACGTTTGTAAAATGAAGATCGTCCATATAATAACTCGTTTAATTCTTGGCGGCGCGCAGGAAAATACTCTTATAACCTGCAAGCTCCTCACACAGCGCGGCCACGATGTCACCCTCATCACTGGTCCCGCATTAGGGCCGGAAGGGGAATTATTTCAACAAACCAGAAATCAAAAATATAAAACAATTGTGATTGACTCGTTACGCCGGCAAATTAACCCGGCTTATGATATTCCAGCTTATCGAGCAATAAAAAAGCGTCTCGCAGAAATCCATCCTGATATTGTCCACACCCACTCCGCAAAAGCGGGCATCTTAGGCCGTTTCGCCGCACACAGCTTGCGCAATACGAAAATCGTCCATACAATCCACGGCCTCGCTTTTCATCCATATCAGAACGAATTAATAAATAAATTCTATATCGCCGTCGAAAAATCCGCCGCGAAGCGGACCGATTTCTTTATCAGCGTCGCCAATGCAATGACCGCTCAGGCCTTCGCCGCAGGCATCGGCCACCCGGAACAGTTCGCAACCGCCTATTCTGCCATCGAAGAGGCCGATTTCCTCCAGCCAATCTCTGAAAAACTCAGAAGAGTATTCCGCTTAAAATACGGAATCGCCGAAGATGCTGTCGTGCTTGTTACCATCTCGCGTCTGTTTATGCTCAAAGGCCATGACTATATTATCGAATCAACCAAACAGCTCTCCAAACTATACAAAAACGCCGTCTGGCTTTTCGTCGGCGACGGCAATCTCTCGGAGTATTACAAAAATCAGGTTGGCAGTTTAGGTCTGTCCGACAGAATCAAATTCACAGGCCTTCTCCCGCCGCACCAAATCCCGCTCGTCATCGCATCTTCGGATATTCTCGTTCATTGCTCACTGCGTGAAGGCCTTGCCCGCACACTGCCCCAGGCAATGCTCTGCGGCAAACCGGCCGTCTCTTTCGACGTCGATGGTGCCCGCGAAGTCGTAAATGAAAACACCGGCCGGCTCATCGAACCTAAAAATGTCGAACAGTTAACAAAGGCCTGCGCAGAATTGATTGAAAATAAAAACCTAAGAGATAAACTCGGCTCCGCAGGCTGCGAATTCGTAAAAGAAAAATTCGCTCCAAATACAATGGTCGACACCATCGAAGCAGTCTACCGAAAGCTGCTGAAGGAAAAACCATTATGAAAAACTACAGAAAAGAGCTTTGGTTTAATACAAAAACAAGGCGGGAATTTATTAACATTACGCCGCAGGTTGAAGATTGCCTGCGGGAAAGCCGCATCAAAGACGGCCTGTGTCTTGTCAACGCTATGCACATCACCGCAAGCGTCTTCATCAATGACGACGAATCCGGCCTGCATCACGACTTCGAAGTTTGGCTGGAAAAACTCGCCCCCGAAAAACCATATTCGCAGTATCGCCACAACGGCGCCGAAGATAATGCCGATGCCCACTTAAAACGCACCATAATGGGCCGGGAAGTCGTCGTCGCAGTAACCGACGGCCGGCTCGATTTCGGCCCGTGGGAGCAAATCTTCTACGGCGAATTCGATGGAAAAAGAAAAAAACGGGCGCTGGTAAAAATCATCGGTGAATGAACCGTCAATGAAACCTCGCATGGAAAACTTATCAACAATATAAATAGTCTGTTATTTCTTTTTCTTCTTATGAGGTTTTTCCAAGGCCTTATTTATCAACTCATCCAATGGCTGCTCCTGTTGCGGCTGTGCCTGATTGGCCTCCTGCGGTTGACCCTCACGTCCGCTGTTGAGCAGTTGCTGTTCAAGAATTAGTTGTGCCATTGTGACAGGGTCTATTTCGGGTTTGTCCTTTGTACCCTTCAATGCAATGCCGCCAAGTCCGGGCAAAGTCATCGTAACCTTCATCTTGTTGCCTGGCCCCATTTTACCGGCAAAGATAAGTGACGTATCGCCAACATCGACCTGCATTTTGTCATAGCTAAGAACGCCTTGCTTCATTACAAACTGGCTTGGACGCAGCGCCATGCCGCTGCTCATGTTTCTTTTAAGCGCTATCGACAATACCTCCAGCAAAGGTGATTGCAATTTCAGGTTCTTTATCGAGACGGTCGCGTCCATCCTCGTATCGTTTTCCGAACCGCCGCTAAGAGGTATCGCCAGCTCACGACATTCCAGATTGGCGACACCCTGAGCATTGCGGGAGTTTGCAAATATCGGATTTACATTTTTGAGCAGCGCCGCCGCAACACGGTCATTTATCTGCACATCCTTTACAATATTCATTGGCTTAGGAATCGTCAAAAGCGCAGGGCTTTGACTGAAATCTGCGTTTGCGCCAAAATTAAGCGTACCGTTGTTTGCGGTTGTTGAAAACGGCGGAATCGTCAGCTTGCCTTTGTCGATATTTGCGACTATCTCCGCTGCGCCGATTTGCAGTCCCATATACTCAGCACTGTCAAAACCGAGCTTGGACGAGCCGCTCATATTAGCAAGCATCTTGTTAGGGTCATTCGTCGGCCATTGTGAACCGAATGTTATCGTATCCTTTCTCTTGCCCTTCAAAGCAAGGCCTTTGGGCAGAATAGGGGCGGCAACTGTGCTGACCGCTGCCCAGTCGTATTCACACTCGGCCCGGCTTTCCACCTTGGTCTTGCCGCCCTCGTCCGTCTTGCTGAACTGGCCTTGAATCTTTATCTGGTCGCTGTCTAACTGGAACTTCTTGACGATTATAGTCTTCCCAACCGAATCGGCCTCCGCATCAAAAACCGCCGAAACCGCTTTCTGCTCAAAAGGCGCCTTCCCCGGATAATTGACCTTCAGATTTTTAACCTGCGTCCCGTCTGTTGTGATGTAATATCTTTCTTTTTTTGAGTGGACGGCTATTTGCCCCCCGGCCGTCCCCGATAACTGCATCTCTTTCGGAAAACCTGCTAACAAAACCGCAAACGGCTGCGCCTTCTGCAAATCAATATTATTTGCAGAAACATCTAAACTCATATCCTTTTGGACCTCTTTGCCCAGCGGCAGGACCGCATCTTTTATATTGACCTCGCCCAGACTCGCCTTCGCCTTTATAAAATCAACATCCAGAACATTTTTGCTGCGCTCAACTGCAACAGAAAAACCTATATCCGCCGCCGGCTCTAATGCGCTCACTCCTTCCGCTGAGCTTAGCCGGAAATTCTTAACCGCCGATGAACCCGCCGCCGAAATCTTGTCTTCCGCGATAGCCACTTCACCTTGTCCGGAAAGCTCACCGGCTACTCCGTATCCCTTTGTATCCACGAACTGTCCCAGCTCAGCCTGGAATTTCGCCAAATCAATATCACCACCGTATTTGAACGATTGTGTTGTGCCGCTGCAATTGATTTTGGCAAACGCCGAAGACAACTCTAACTTGTCGAATCTTACACTGTTCTTTTCCGATGTGATTTCCGCTTCCACACGTACCGGCTCCGACAAAGCTATCGTCTTTCCGCCAACCACTCCCGCCAGCCGCTCAAGGTTTGTCTGTCCCCTGATTTTCCTTTTTCCAGCTTCCATCATGGTTTCAATGTCACCCTTTAACACCCCGGAAGTTACATTTGTCCCTTCTTTAAGTCCAACCACCTTTGGCATCTGGGTGAAAAGCTGCGCTGCATCTAACTCAAAACGGCCGCTTAAACTCGAATCCGTCTTCAAAAACTCATCCAGTGAACCAATAGTCGTAGGGATAGTGCCTCGCCCATCCGCCGTAAACCAGTCCGACTTGATATCAAAGTTCTCTATATTTATCATATCCCCGGCCCGCGCCAGTTTCACATTAACGCCTAATTGGCTTGTCTTGATTCGCCCGCCCGTTAATTTGACGGTGTCCACATCCAGATTACTGCCGGCGACCTCCGCCCGCATCTTTTCAAGTTTGCCCTGACTGATTTCGCCCTCAGCACTACCCGAAACTTTACCTGCAGCCCTGACATCAACCCCCGCCATCTCAAAAATCGGCGATAGTGACCCGAGTTCCAAATCGTTAACCTCAACAGCAATTTTCCCGCTGGTCCCTTCCCACTTCCACCCTCGCCCGGGAATTACTTTTCCGTTTGCGGAAATCTCCGATTTCTTCCCGCCGCCAACCACAGCCAGATTCAAATCGAAATCCGCCTGCTCTCCCGGCGATTGTAAATTTAACCGCGAGTTTATCTGCGCAAGCTCAACGCTTCGGGCTTCGGCGTCGGTAACTTTCAAATCACCGTCCCTGACAATCATCTCGACTTTTTTGATTGGCAGGGCAACAGCCTGTGACTTTTCCTGTTGAGGACGCTGTGGCTTTTGCGCCTGCGGACGGGCAAGATTAACTTCTACCCTTGGCTCCAATATTTCTGTTTCGCCCAGCGACAAACCCCCCGTTAAAATAGAGCCGTAATGCGGCTTCGTTGTGATTTGCCTGACCCGAACGGAAACCTGCCCCGCGCTGTCGTTAAAACCAATGTCCGTAACCCTTACGCCGCTCCACCAGCCCATTGTAAGACCGGCAAAATCCATCTTCCCGTCAATCGAGCTGTTGATTTTGGCCAATATCATCCTCCGCCCATTCTCGGATGACACAAACCACGGCACGGCAAGAACCGCCAGTACAATCACCACGACCGCAAGTGCCGCCGCCAGCCTGAGTATTCTCGTCTTAGTTTTCTTCTTTGGCCCCGATTTGATAGTTTCTTCTTCGCTCATCTGTCTATTCCCCAAAATCGTAAAGATGGTTTACATTTGAAAATCGTACTCCGCGCACTAAAGTGTAAAGATACAGGATGCTCCCAGCCGATACGCTGCTTCTCAAAATTAATCGAGCATTATCTCGTCCGATTTGTGTTTTACAACCACGTCAATTTTGTCTGTGTGCTCTTTTGTGAGGTCGTCGATTTGCTTCTTGCCGTTCTTCAGGTCGTCTTCGGTGATGGCCTTGTCTTTTTCCTGCTTTTCGAGGTGTTTGATTGCGTCCCTTCTTACGTTGCGGATGCCGACCTTTGCCTGTTCGCTCATATGTTTGACCTGGGCAACAAGTTCCCTTCTTCTTTCCTCGTTAAGCGGCGGAATGGCCAGCCTTATCAGCCCTTTGTCCACAATCGGCGCTATGCTCAAATCGCTGTTTTTGATCGCCTTTTCTATCTCCCGCACCGAACCCGGGTCGAATGGCTTAATCAAAATCATATCATGCTGCGGAACTGTCACAGCCGCTATTGCCTTAATCGGGCTCTGCGTCCCGTAATATTCGACCCTTATATTCTCAACCAGCCCCGTTGACGCTCTCCCGCTGCGAACGGCCTTCAGCTCGTCCTGAAGCACTTCAACCGCTTTGTTCATCTTCGATTTGTCTTCCGCGACTATTTCTTTAACACCCATATTCTGCCTCGCACCTTGTATCTGTTTTGTCTTACTATTTGCCGATATAAGTGCCGACCTGCTCGCCGCAAACGGCCTTCTTTATATTGCCCTCTTTGAAAATATTCAGAACAATAATCGCGATATCGTTGTCCCTGCAAAGGCTTATTGCCGAGTGGTCCATCACTCTGAGGTTCTTCTTCAAAACGTCGGAATAAGACAATTTGTCAAACAGCTCCGCGCCAGGATTTTTCTCGGGGTCGTCGCTGTAGACACCATCCACCTTGGTCGCCTTAATCAGCACCTCTGCTTCGAGCTCTGATGCTCTCAAGGCCGCACATGTGTCGGTCGTAAAAAAAGGGTTCCCGGTTCCGCCGGCCAATATCGCCACCCTTCCGTTTTCGAGATGGTGAAAAGCCCGTCTCCTGATAAACGGCTCGCACATCGCTGCAACATCAATAGCGCTGAGCACCCTCGTCGGCTGGCCCAATTTCTCAAGCGTCTCCTGCAGTGCGCAGGCGTTTATAATAGTGGCCAGCATTCCCATATAATCGGCCGTGTTTCTCGGTATGCCGCTGACCTGTGAAAAGTTCTCTCCTCGCAGAAAATTCCCCGCCCCGACTACCACCGCCACCTGCGGCCCGAGCTTGCATATCTCTGCGATTCTTCTGGCTATCGACTCAAGGGCGCCGCCGTCGATTCCAAATCCCCCGGCTTTGCAAAAACTTTCCCCCGACAGCTTCAATAACACCCGCTTATATTTGCTCTTGCCCATCTTCTAAACGCTATAAGCTATCTGCCTGCGGCCTGTTACCCAATTTCAAACCGCACAAATCTATTTATTTTCGCCTTGCCCCCGGCTGCTTTGGCGGACTCATCTAAAACCTGAGCAACAGTCTTGCTGTCATCTTTGACAAATTGCTGCTCAATAAGGCAACTCTCAGCAAAGAACTTCTTCATCTTGCCTTCGATAATTTTATCAATGATATTTGCAGGTTTATTTTTAATCTGCTCGGCAAAAATGGCTTTTTCCCTTTCGATTGTTTCTGCACTTACACCGCTCTTGTCCAGCGACAAGGGCTTGGTCGCGGTAATATGCATCGCAATATCGGCCGCCGTCTGCTTCATCCCGGCTGCTGTCTTCTCGTCGCTGGTCTCAATCTGCACCATTGTGCCGACCTTGCCGTTAAAGTGTATGTATGTGCTTATAAGCCCGGGACCCTCAAGCTTGCATTTTGCAAAATCGCCGACCGCAATTTTCTCGCCTGTCTTGCTGACTATTTCAGTCACAATATCACTGAACTTCCTCCCTGCCACTAATGTCCCCAAAACATTCTCCGCCCCTTCGTCCGCTGAGCATGCCAGGGTGTAATCGCCCAGTGCCGCCGCAGCTGATGCAAAATCATCGCTCTTGGTCACAAAATCCGTCTCACAGCAAAGAGTCGCCATCGCCGCAATTCTGCCGTCCTTGCTGGCCTTGCCGACAACTAACCCCTCTGTCGTCTCTCGCTCGGCCCGCTTCGCCAATGTCGCAAGACCTTTCTTCCTAAGTATATCTATTGCCTTCTCAAAATCGCCGTTCGATTCCTCAAGGGCCTTCTTGCAGTCCATCATCCCCTGCCCGCTCATCTTCCGCAGTTTAACTACCATTGCAGCTGAAATTTCCGCCATCTTTAACAACTCCCGTGCTTTTGACTTGCGCTCTTATTTTCTTGTGCTCTTATTCCGATTGCTCCGGCTCAGCCTGCTCATTCGGGGCCTGCTCGGCTTCCTGCGAACTCGCCTCCGGCGCCTGCCGGCTCTCTTCACCAGCTGAAACAGTGGCGGCCTCGGCCGAATCCGCACGGGCCAGCGCAGGTCTTCTCGAACGAACTCGCTTCGGACGCGGCCCAGACTCAGGTCTCGATGAAACCATCGTCTTGCCGATTGCCACCGCATCCGCCAGTTCGCTAAGTATCAAATCAATCGCTCTCATCGAATCATCGTTCGCCGGAATCACCACATCCACCGTATCAGGGTTAGCATCGGTATCGATAATTCCTACGGTCGTAATTCCCAGCTTCTTGGCTTCATGCAAGGCAAGATATTCCTTAGCGGCATCGACAATCACAACAACGCCGGGCAGACGCGTCATATTACGAATGCCTCCTAAATTACTTTGCAGCTTCCGCAGCTCTCGCTTCAGCCGTGACGCCATCTTCTTGCTTTCCGCCTCAAGCGTCCCGCTTTCCTGCATAGCCTCCAATTGCTGCAGTCTTTGAAGTTGAGACCGTATAGTTCTGAAGTTCGTAAGCGTCCCGCCCAGCCATCGCTCACACACATAGTGCATCCCGCACTTGCCCGCAACGCCTTCAATCACCTTTTTGGCCTGACGCTTCGTCCCTACGAAAACAATGTCTTTGCCGGAAGAAACCACCTCGGCAAGCAGCTTCTTGGCCACCAATATCCCTGCCAATGTCTTTTTCACATCTATAATATGGATATTGCCGCGCTTTGCGAAAATATAAGGGGCCATCTTGGGGTTCCATCGGCTCACCCCATGTCCAAAATGCACCCCCGCGTTAATCAGTTCACGAGCCAGCTCTTTTGCCACAAATTACCTCCAAACTCTTTTTCTTGCTTTGCGCTGCCTTCTCACCGACAGCCGAACCTTGGAAAAATAACGCAAATCGCTCAGTGTGTCAAGAGTTTTTGCTGAATATAGCAATATTTAGACTTCGTACACAACCCCCCTCCGCTGCCAAGCTGGGGTTGCCTTCTATGCTGGGTATATTGATTTACTGGTGGAGTGTCTGGCCGTCCCACACATTTTTCCATCCCAGGTGGATGGCGATGTGCCTCTTGTTTTCAGGTTAGCCTTGCTACTCACAGCTTACATCAACTGAAACACAAGTAACGCTTTTTTGAGCAAAAAACAGCCCTTTTCTTACTGCGGCTATGGTCGTTTTATTTTTGTTATTTCGCCCTTACTATCTGTCGATAATGGGGTTATGGTGTTGGTCTGCCCTTTAAAATAGGGCTTATCGATAGATTCCACCCCTATTTTAAGCAAAAAAACGAAAAGAACTTGACTTTAACACGAACTAAATGTATATTTTAAATGTAGATTTAAAATATACATTAGGATATACGGAGAAAGATAATGGATTCGGTAAAAAAACAAGACATTTGTACACGGGAACGGCTGCTCGAAAGCGCCTGTGAGGTGTTCGCGAAGAAAGGTTACAGGGATGCGACTATTGCCGATATTTCCGAGCGGGCGGGTACAAACATAGCATCTGTGAACTACCACTTCGGGGACAAAGAAACTCTATACGTCGAGGCGTGGCGTCTGGCATTTCATAAGTCATTAAAAGCTTATCCGCCGGATGGCGGTATTTCTTCCGATGCTCCTGCCGAGGAACGTTTCCGCGGTCGAATATATGCCGTGATGCAGAGATTCGCTTATTCCAAAAATTACGAATTTGAGATTATGTCAAAAGAATTTGCTACCCCAACCGGCCTGCTGGTTGAGGTTATGCGTGAATCAGTCGAACCGCTGCGGCGCGAATTCGGTTCCATTGTCAGGGAACTGTTGGGCGAACACGCATCTGAACAGCAGGTGCAGCTTTGTCAGATGAGTGTTATGACGCAATGCTTCAATCTGACATTCCACGAACAGTATCGAAAAGCTTTATCCGAAACTGGAATAAACACAGACCCGCCGGTTGATAACCCGAAAATCGAGGAAGTCGCGGACCATATCATCCGTTTTTCTTTGGCTGGCATCCGAGAAATCAGACGCCAAATCGAAGCCGGCGAACTTTCTGACCAAAATGAGGTGTTAGCATGAAACGTTTGAGCAAAACAACTATTATTGTGATTGTCGCGCTGGGACTCATCGGTATTGTTGTTTGGCGCTCTTGCCATTCCGCCAATGGGCAGGCAGCTTCTTACAGCACCGCTGAAGTCAAACGCGGCAGCCTCGTAATTACCATCAGCGCCACCGGCACAGTAGAGCCTGAGGAAGTTGTCGATGTCGGCGCGCAGGTTGCCGGAATAATCTATTATTTCGGCAAAGACAAAGACGGCAATAGTATCGATTATGGCTCGGTCGTGGAAGAAGGCACGGTTCTGGCTAAAATAGACGATTCTCTTTATGCCGCGGACGTGGCGCTGGCTACGGCCCAATTGCAGGACGCCAACGCAAAACAGTATCAGGCCGAACGGGACTGGGCCCGCGCACAGAAGCTGGGGCCTTCAGAGGCCCTCGCCGAAAGCAGCTACGACGCTTACAAGTCCGCCTATGATATCGCAAAGGCTAATGTGGCGCTTTCCCGGGCAACCCTTGACAGGGCAAAAATAAATTTCGATTACTGCACTATCAAATCGCCGGTCAAAGGTGTTATTATCGACCGCAGGGTTAATATTGGCCAAACAGTTGTATCCAGTCTCAACGCTCCAAGTTTGTTCCTCATTGCCAAAGACCTTAAACGTATGCAGGTCTGGGTCTCCGTCAACGAGACAGATATCGGACACATCCATCAGGGCCAGCCCGTGAACTTTACTGTTGACGCCTTCCCGGGCGAAGTCTTCCGCGGCGAGGTCGGCAAGATTCGCCTCAACGCCACTATGACGCAAAATGTCGTTACCTACACCGTAGAAGTCATTACGGATAATTCCAGCGGAAAGCTGTTCCCTTATCTCACGGCAAATGCCAAGTTTGTAGTAAGCGACGACAACGACGTGCTTCTCGTGCCCAATGCCGCGCTGCGATGGACGCCCAATACTCAGGAAGTTGCTCCAGAATTCCGGACCGCCTCCGAAAAAGCCCCTGACGCTAATCAGGTTTCTTCTGACGGCGTCGTTTGGGTACAGCAGGGCTCGTTCGTTCGGCCGATTAATGTGAAACTCGGCCCCAGTGACGGCACAAAAACAGAAGTGCAGGGCGACGAAATTAAAGAAGATATGAAAATCATTACAGGTCAGCAGCAGCAAAAGGCCGCTGACAACACCGGCACCACTAATCCGTTCGTTCCTCAGGTAAGAAGAGGAGGAAGCCGAAGCGCAGGAGTCAGATAATTATGCCGTTTCTTGAATTACGAAATATTTATAAGACATATTACCTCGGCGACATA
>CAIYOL010000192.1 GCA_903927855.1 uncultured Planctomycetota bacterium | reverse complement strand
GCCCCTTCTATTTTTGGCTTTCAGAATGCCTGTATCCTGTCTCCAGCCGTCTCAGTCCGCCACGCCTACGTGTTCGCCCTGCATTCCTCGTGCTTTAGGCAGCAATTCTCTCCTCTTTACCTTGACTGTCACCGGCAAAAATGTATAATCAACATTGTCTTTGCGAGAGGTTAAAAGGGCAGAGCGGCGGTGTGGCGATGTATTGGGGGCCGATGATATGTGTGAATTCTGTGTAAAGCACGGTGAAGGCAAAAAATGGTATCTTCAGGCAAATAATTATTCGGAGGACTTGCTAAACGATATCCGCAGGCGCAAAATGATAGAGAATTTCGCCACGGATGACTCAGCCGCCAAAAGCATCGAGAAACTGGAGAAATTTCCCAATGCACCCAAATTTATACAGGCATTAGTAAGACGGCTCGTCCCCAGGAAAATGAAGAAACAGCATTATGGTCAGGTCGTCCCAATCGAAGATATAGAGAAAATTTTCGGCTTTGTGAATTCGATTGTCCGCGTGGCCTGTTTCTGCCGGCATCTCACAATAGGAAAGGAAAAACGCTATTGCTACGGGATAAGTATGGGGCCCAACGGAGGAAAATTCGGCGAGCTTATGGGAGGCCTTGACAAAAGTTTTCTGAGTGGGCCGGATTCGGTTGGCGCGGAAATAATTACCAAAGAACAGGCGATAGCAAACTTCCACGAACACGAGAAAGAAGGTCTGTGCCACAGCGTATGGACGTTCCAGACGCCCTTCATCGGCGGAATATGCAACTGCGACCGCGCCGACTGCCTTGCGATGCGATGCACCGTGACGCACGGTGTCCCCGTAATGTTTCGCGCCGAGTTCATTGCCGCCGCCGACCCCGACAAGTGCACCGGCTGCCGACAATGTATGCGCCTCTGTCAGTTCGGCGCCATCTCTTACAGCGCATCAAACAAAAAAGCCGTCATCGACCGGATGAAATGCTTCGGCTGCGGCATTTGTCGTTCCGCCTGCATAAAAGATGCCATCCGTCTCGAACCTCGCGCCAACGTCCCCGCAGTTGCAAACCTCTGGTAGCCAGAGCACGGACCTGGGTACTCCGATTGTTTAGGTATTGAGGAAAAAGGTGAAAAGTTGAGTCAGAACAAACTGCGAGAAGTGATTAGTGCTTCTTGCGACCGAACAGGTCGGCTAACTGCTTTGTGATTTGAGACCGGCGGACCTTGCTGCGGATGTCCTTGAGCTCCGAGTGGTCGCCGACGACGAGCGTGCCTCTTTCGAGGATTTCCGTCGCTTCCTCCAGCCGATGCATCGTAAGACAAACGGCAGCCGAATCACGAATAGCCAAAACGTGCTGCGGTTTTATATCCAGGGCGTGAGCGAAAAACTCGACGGCATCCTCAAGCCGGCCCTTAATCACGTTGGCCAAACCAAGATAATAATGCGCATCGGCATCGTCGGAATCGATATCAAGAGCATGCAGCAGACAATTCGCAGCATAATCGAGGATATCATCCTTTTCTTCGCCGTCGGCCTCCTCGGCCATAATCAAAAACATCGACGCCATCGACACAAGCACGTCCGCGTTATCGCCCGCCAGTTTTATCTCCGAAGCCAGCATGGTCTTGGCCTTCTCAAGCTCGCCCAGTTCCAGCGCATACTGCCCTAATCGATACCGCGGGCCTGCAAGCATCGCATCTCTTTCCAGCGCCTGAGCGTAAAACTTCATCGCGTTGGCCGTGTCCCCGTTATCCAGCGAGATTTCGCCCAGATAAAACAATGCCATAGCAGTATCGGGCCTCAGTTCAAGGGCACGATGAAATTTCTCCTTCGCTGACTCCATCTCGCCTCTTTCCAGGAGGAAAAATCCGAAATCGATGAGTGCATCCACGTCGCCGGGGTTTATTCGCAGCTCTTTAAGAAAATGCTGCCTGCAGCGTTCAATTTCGCCT
>CAIYOL010000191.1 GCA_903927855.1 uncultured Planctomycetota bacterium | reverse complement strand
TCAGCGTTTAACATATGGCTGAAAGAATTGTGTGCTGCTTTTAATTTCCCTAATGTTATATTAATGTGGCCTTTCTGGTTTATGGCAAAGGGATCGTCTGGCAGGAGTTTTAGGATTTCGTCAATAGTATTTTCTGCAATGTCAATATCGCCCCTGAGATAAGCGACGGCGGCGATTTCGCGGTTACGCTGAATCATTTCATTTCGGTGATGGTCGCGGTCTTCAATGAGCAGAGCCTGGAGCTTGGCCATATCACCACTTTTGCGAACGTCTTCGATAGCTTGATAAGCCTGTTTATACTGGCCCTTAGCTTCAAGTTCCTTGATGCGTTCAATAGCCTTAGATAATTGTTCTTTGAGGCCATTAATTTCGAATTGTAGTTGGCCCTTTGCTTCGGACTGGCTTACCAATTCAGATATAAGTTTTTCATCAGTGGGATTTGGAGGAATACTCGGAGTTTTTGAGGTTGGAGAAGCGCCGGCCTTAAACCACCAAAACAAAACTAAGACAAAGATGGCGAGTCCGCCGGTAGCCTGAATGGTTAGAGTAGCCTCCTGTGGCAATTCGTATTCAATTGCCAGAAATATCCTACCTGTGAAGAAGAAAGCAAACAATCCTGAAGAAATTGCGCAGATAAAGGCAAGAAGGCGTTCCTGCCAGATATGTATTTTTCTTCTCTTGAAGACAAAGCAGCCCATGAGAAACAGTAATGTAATTGGGCCGAAAACCCAAGAACCTAGGCTTTGCGAGGAGATATTCAGCAATAAGTATCCCTGGGAAGCAAACACGATAAAAGTTCTTTCATTTTGTTTTAATTTCGGTTATAGATTATCAATAAGTGGGATTTTGGTCAAGGATTTTAGAAGTCATCGGCAAACCTCTTTGATAATGAAAATGAGAAATTTTGTCGTCTGGCATCGAGGCCAAAGCGACTATGGGTTCTAATAGGGATTGTTCAAAAGCAGTGTAAAGAACTTACACCACACTACATCCTCTTATATATTGGACAGTCGGTGTCTTCGGGACAGGTCCTGCGGATATTACCAAACTTCGCACGCCATACTATTTGTAACAAAAACCCGCCAAACACTTTCTACTATGTTTGAGGTCCTATGTGTACTTTCACATCGAGGTACTGAACACCCCATTCCAAGGCCTCTTCGTGGGAGCCGAAGAAAACATCGAGTCGGTCTCCGCGTATGGCACCGCCTCTGTCGAGGACTTTTACTGGCTCTCCGTTGTTGTAGCCGGCGATGAGCATTTCAGTACCAAAGCTGTATTTTTTGTCAGCCGCCACAAAAGCATCACCAGGGCGTATCTTGTAACCGCAGGCCGTTGGGCCGCCCGAATATTCGCCGCAGCATTTTGGGCAGGAGCAATAGGCGGTTACACGCATTCGCACGGTTTGCCACTCGCTGGATCGCTCCAAAGCTGGTTCGGAATCGGCGACTGTAGTGCTGAGTGATATTATCTGCCCGTCGGCCTTTGCATAAGCTGCACCGACAACACAGATAGGAATGCAAATGATTGCCGTAAGCAAAATCACAGCGAGGACGGCCCTCCTCGGATTCGGAAAAACACCGCACGAACCTCTAAACACCGCTTTTTTCAACAGACAACCTCTCCGCAATTAGATTAATTAAATTCGCAGCAGTCCTTCTGGTTAAGCCCCCCAATCCTTGAGTTGTCGAAAGCATTATAACACAAAGGCTTTTTCAATTCAATCAAATAGCTGTAAAACGACGTCCAAGGAGCCAATAGCGGACATTTTGAGAAAAAATGAGAGATTTTATAGGGCCGTAGCTAAAAGTTTTTCCCAGCGAGAGGCCCCGCTGTGCGCAATAAAAAAGGGCCCTGAGCGTTTATGCTCAGGGCCCTTTGGTCAATATAAATTATACCTATATTCTGCGTCTTCTCTTTATTCCACTACTTCCACCTGCGAATCCACCGGCACCAACAAATTATAGACGAGTATCGCATTACCGTCCTGCAGACGAATACATCCTTGTGAACTTGCTACACCGATTCCGTTAAGGTCTTTTGTCCCGTGAATGGCAAATCCGGTCCTGCCAACGGAATCTCCTTTCAGACCTTCCAGCCCTATCCACCTCGACCCTAAAGGATAATCTGGGGCCTCAGACTCATATGTCTTGCCGGAAATCGGGTCCGTCCATTTAGGAGCTATCATCTTGCCATCCTTCTTGACGACCCAAAGCCCCGTCGGCGTCTCCATACCGGGCTTGCCGAGACCAACAGGAAAACTGCGAACGAAAGTGTCCTGAAGATACAAATCCATCGTAAAAGTCGAACGATATACCCTCACATGGAACGGGCCGTTAATCACCTTTAGCGTATCTCCCGCCTGCAGGGCCTCGGGACGGCTCATCTTGTTAATCTCCATAAGAATCTCGTGCGGAACTTTAAATTGCTTGCCGATTCCCACAAGCAAATCCCCAGGCTTGACCTTATAAGAACTGCAAAGCTTATCCTGAGGAAAAATCGTCCTGCTGAAAAGCCACTTGTCGGCAAGCTCAGAGAGTTGCTTTTTAATAAACGCACGCTGCTGCTCACTCATAGGCAGCGGCAACGTTTCGTTTAGTTTCTCACGTGCATCTATAATCCTCGCCGGTTTCACATCAATGTATGACATTGCTTCGGTAATAAGCTCTGCCGCCTGCGGACTATCCTTTGCAGTTGGCTGCGCAAATTTCAACAAATCCGGTTTTACCGGAGGTAAGGCCGTCAGCCCACTAATATCGGTTGAGGTTGTTACTGCTTTGCCTTGGCCGATAGGATAACCTCTGTAAATATAAGCAATCACCGCAGCAATAATCAGCAACGCCGAAATGATATATATTCCGCTTCTGGTTCGGTCCCCTCGTCTGCTGTACCTGCGTGCCATCTCATTCTCCTTCTTGATTGTCAAAATACATTATCTCTTCAGTTGCTCTTGCGGATTCATGACAATTACGGTTACATTATTTAGTCTTTCTATGTCACAGGCGGGCTTGACCGCTATATCCCACAGCAGCGGATTTTCATCATCCTTCCTGCACTGGGACACCGCCCCTACAATCATCGGGGTTTCCAGAAATCCCGGCTTTTTACAGGCATAGACGTTGTCTCCGATTTTGATTTTGTGCTTTGTTGAGACCAATCGGACTTTCGCCGAATTCTTGCTATAGCCCTGGATTACTGTTTTTAATCCGCCTATATCTACCGCTATACTGGATGTGGTCTCTGTAATCAGCTCAACCCTGGCAGTGCGCGGCGAAACATCGGATATGGTTCCGATGATACTGTTGTCGCCCAGCACAAATTGGCCTTTTTGCAGACCGTCATTTTGGCCGCGGTTGATAATAAGC